>JAZRLQ010000055.1:0-11788 GCA_045646925.1 Eubacteriales bacterium | reverse complement strand
GTAAAATCATGTGGATCATAACCTTTCTTATAAAAATCGGGAACAATATACCCATTATTTATTATGCACCAAAAACGGAATTTTGTCAAGGTTATTCAAAAGCGATTCCGGATAAAAGTGATGTTTTCCCGTATTTTTCGCTGAAATTGAAATTCCTATTGTATTGAAAAGGAAAATATGATATAATAGAAAGGACTTACGGGCGACCGTAATGCGCGATCAAAATGGATGTTGAAGGAGAAAAACGAAATGATCAAACCCATTCAGAAGGATATCTTCTTTTTAAGAAAAAAGGCAGTACCTGCGGTTGCTTCGGATATTGCGGTTGCAAACGATCTCCGCGACACGCTTTTGGCACACACGCATGAATGCGTGGGAATGGCGGCAAATATGATCGGCGTCAATAAGAGCATTATCGGATTTTTTCACGAAGGCGCGTATATGGAAATGCTGAATCCCAAAATCATCTCGGGGCTTATGCCGTACGAAGCGGAGGAGGGCTGTCTCTCCTTGACGGGCACGAGAAAAACGAAGCGCTACAATCTGATCACGGTTCGATATCAGACGCGGACCTTCGAAGAAAAACAAGGTGTGTTCACAGGCTTTACAGCGCAGATCATCCAGCATGAATTGGATCATCTGAATGGAATTATTATATGATATTTTCAGAAAAGGACGGTAAAGATCATGTCAACGGCGATTAAAAAAACTTTGTTCGGACGACGTAAAGACGTCGATATGACGCAGGGTAGTATTTTTAAGCATTTGCTCACCTTTGCGGTTCCTCTTTTGATCGGTAATATTTTTCAGCAATTCTATAATATGGTGGATACGTGGGTCGTCGGAAACTACGTTAACGACGAGGCGTTTGCCGCGGTCGGCACGATGGGACCGATCACGTATCTTTTGATTGGATTCTTTCTTGGATTTTCCAGCGGCGCAAGCGTTGTGATCTCTCAGTTTTACGGCGCGAAGCGTTACGACAAGGTCCACGATGCCGTACATACCGCGATCGTTATGACGTTGATCCTCGGCGTTGTGTTTACCGTGGCCGGAATTCTGATGGTTCCGCTCGTGCTGAAATTGATGAATACGCCCGAATCGGTCGTTCCGGAATCCACAGAATATCTCACGATCTATTTTGCGGGAATTATGGGACTGTTGATCTATAATATGGGCTCCGGTATTCTCCGCGCGATCGGCGATTCGAAGCGTCCCTTCTATTTCCTTCTCGTTTCTGCGCTGACGAATATCGTTTTGGACCTCGTTTTCGTTCTCGTTTTCAATATGGGCGTTGGAGGCGTCGCTCTTGCTACAGTCATCGCGCAGGGAATTTCCGCCTTGCTGGTATTGATCACGTTGTTCCGTACGAGCAGCTGCGTCAAAGTGCAGCTGACACATTTGCGCTTATATGGAGATATGCTCGGAAAGATCGTGAAGCTCGGTATTCCCGCGGCGTTGCAGATGGCGATCACATCGTTTTCGAATATTTTCGTTCAATCCTATATCAACTATTTTGATACGTATGCGATGGGTGGATGGACGGCGTATTCCAAGATCGACCAGCTGATCCTGCTTCCCATGCAATCGCTTGCGCTTGCTTCGACGACCTTTGTAGGTCAGAATCTCGGCAAGGGTAACGAGGAACGCGCGCGCAAGGGCGTTCGCACCGCTCTTCTCATGTCTATGGCGTCTACGGTGATCCTGATGATTCCCGTTATGATCTTTGCGCCTCAGGCAGTATGGTTTTTCAGAAAAGAGCCTGCCGTTATTGAATTCGGAACGCTCTTTATCCGTTGGCTCTCTCCGTTTTACGTGCTTTGTTGTGTGAATCAGATCTATGCGGGCGCTTTGAGAGGATCGGGCAACACGACGACTCCCATGATCATCATGCTTGTTTCCTTCGTCGGCTTCCGTCAGGTCTATCTGTACGTGATGAAGAATTTCATTTCCAATACGATTTTGCCGATCGCTATGTCCTATCCTGCCGGATGGCTGCTCTGCAGTACGCTTATGCTGATTTATTTCCACAAAGCGAAGCTTTCCAAGGGAAGATTGGTAAAGGATTGATATGTGATAAAACCGTTCGTTTTCCGAACGGTTTTATTGACCTATAAAGCAATCGGTGTTATAATAGTTTTGATCCTTCGGCAATGAACCGACGAATATTTCACGGGAAACGCCGAGTCTGAAAAATTTTTTTGGAATTTTTTCAAAGTTCATATTTTATTCACGAATATATTTTATACTATATTTAAACAAAACGAATATTTATATAAAATCAGGAGGTATATATCATGCTTATACTCAAGGATATTCATAAAGATTATCCTGCCGGCGATATGAAGGTTTCTGCGCTTCGCGGTGTTTCGATCGCTTTTAGAAAGAGCGAATTCGTTTCCATTCTCGGTCCATCCGGCTGCGGAAAAACGACCTTGCTCAATATCATAGGCGGTCTTGACCACTACACGAGCGGAGATCTTGTGATCGACGGAAGATCCACGAAGCATTTCGTGGACGCGGATTGGGACGCGTACAGAAACCATTCCATCGGCTTCGTTTTTCAGAGCTATAATCTGATCCCTCATCAGACGGTTCTTTCCAACGTTGAGCTTGCGCTCACGATTTCCGGTGTATCCAAGGCAGAACGCCGCCGTCGCGCGAAGGAGGCTTTGGAAAAGGTGGGGCTTGGCAATGAGATCAACAAACGCCCCAATCAGATGTCTGGCGGTCAGATGCAGCGCGTTGCAATCGCGAGAGCGCTCGTCAACAATCCCGAAATTCTGCTTGCGGACGAGCCTACGGGCGCGCTTGACTCCGAAACCAGCGTACAGATCATGGAGCTGCTGAAGGAGATCGCGAAGGATCGCCTCGTTATCATGGTCACGCACAATCCTGAACTGGCAGAAACGTATTCCACAAGAATCATCCGAATTATCGACGGCAAGATCATCGGGGACACCAATCCTTGCGAGGAGACGGCTCTGGAGACTCCCGTGCAAGAAAAAGCGAAAAAACAAAATCGCCTGCGCAACAGATCGATGTCTTTTGTAACGGCTCTTCTTCTTTCTCTGAATAATTTGCGCACAAAGAAGGGAAGAACGCTTCTGACGAGCTTTGCAGGCTCTATCGGTATCATCGGTATTGCGCTCATTCTTGCAATTTCCAACGGCGTTACCAATTATATCAATCGTGTTCAGGAGGACACGCTCTCCTCTTATCCGATCACGATCCAGAAGGAAACGGCGGACTTCTCCAGCATTATCACCAATATTATGAACGCCAATAATCAGAATCAAACACTCAGTCACGAGTTGGATGCCGTTTACGCCAACCGTGTTATGTACGAGCTGATGAATTCTCTTGCCCAAACGGAAATTCAGACCAACAATCTGAAGGCGTTCAAAAAATATATCGAAAGCACGCCCGGATTCAAAGAATTTGCCAGTGCGATCGACTATTCTTACGCAATAGATTTCCATATATTTACGAAGGATAAAAACGGAACGATCATTAAATCCGACGTGGAATCTCTTATGAGTGAATTTTTTGAAGGTTCTTCCTCTCAGATGGGAAGCATGGGAATGTTTGCGGGCTACGATATCTGGCAGGAAATGCTGAAGGGCTCCGACGGCGAGATGCTGAATGCGCTGTTCTACGAGCAGTACGATCTTCTCTACGGCGCGTGGCCGCAAGCTTATAATGAGATTGTTTTGATCGTCGATGAAAATAACGAGATCAGCGACCTTGTTCTTTACTCTCTCGGTCTCAAGACAACGGAAGAAATGAAGCAGGAGATTCAGGATTCCATGCAAGGTGAGTTGAAGGACGCGCCTGCGGAAAGCTGGTCTTATGAAGAGATCTGCAATATGACGTTCAAGATGATCCTTTCCTCCGATTTCTATCAGAAAACGGCAGACGGCACCTATACAGACCTCAGCAAGATCCAAACGGGTGTTGAATTCCTCTATAATTCCGATCATGCAATCGACTTGAAGGTTGCGGGTATTATCCGTCCCAATGACGATAGCATTGCCTCTATGATGACGGGCTCGATCGGTTATACGACGGCGCTTACCGAATACGCGATCGAACGTATGGCGCAGAGCGATATCGTGAAGGAACAGCTTGCAAATCCCGACAAGGATATTATCACGGGGCTTCCCTTCAAAACGGATGACGAAGAAGCGTCCGATGAAGAAAAGGTAAATCTGATCAAGGCATATTTTGCTTCTCTTTCCACAGCGGAAAAGGCGAACCTTTATGTTGAGATCGAAACAAAACTTCAGCTGGAATCGATGGTAACCGGTATGCTTGCAATGTACACGGAGGAACAGCTGAAGGAGCTTGCCGTTCAGGCTTTTGCCGAACAGATGGGTATGGATCCCGAACAGATCCGAGGCTATATCAATCAGATGAGCAAGGAAGAATTGATGAGCGCTATCGCGGACGGTATGTACGAGCAGATCGAAGCGCAGTATGGACCTACGATCCGCGCAAAGCTTCAGCAGATGGGCAATGAGGCGCTGGCATTGGCTATGGATACGAAAGTCTTTACGGACGGGCAGTATCTTGAGTTTTTTGAACTGTATATGCCCGTGACGCATTCCGATTCCACCTATGAGGAGAATCTCACGAAGATTGGTTACGTGGATATCGATTCTCCCACGGCGATCAATATTTATACGTCCACCTTTGCAAATAAAGACGAAATTTCCGCTTTGATCGCAGAATATAATGCAAACGTTGAGAATGAAGACGACGAGATCAATTACACGGACCTTGTGGCGCTTCTTATGAGCTCCATTACGCTCGTGATCAATGCGATCTCTTACGTTCTGATCGCGTTCGTCAGCGTATCTCTCGTTGTTTCCTCGATCATGATAGGTATCATTACCTATATTTCCGTTTTGGAAAGAACGAAGGAGATCGGTATTCTCCGCGCGATCGGCGCTTCCAAGAAGGATATTTCCCGAATCTTCAATGCGGAGACCGCCATCGTCGGCTTTGCCTCCGGCGCGATCGGCATCGGCATTACGTTGCTTTTGATCATGATTGCAAACCCCATTCTCCATGCGGTA
The DNA here is from genome assembly GCA_045646925.1 of Eubacteriales bacterium. Taxonomy (GTDB): domain Bacteria; phylum Bacillota; class Clostridia; order Oscillospirales; family CAG-272; genus QALR01. The sequence continues at coordinate 6,707 of JAZRLQ010000055.1, read as the reverse complement.
ACGGGCATCGGTATTCTGAATGCCAGCCTTCCCGTTGTTGGTGCGATCATTCTCGTGATCCTCAGTATTTCGCTGACGTTGATCGCGGGTCTCATTCCTTCTCGCCTCGCAGCGAAGAAGGATCCCGTCGTTGCTTTGCGTACGGAATAATTACGGCTGAAATTGTCACACGAATAAAAAAGAGTTCGCTCACATGGAGCGAACTCTTTTTTGCATTAATTCAATTGATCCGAAATGAGCTGATGGACGCGATGCACGTCATCGATCATGAAGAAGGCGGAGGTGGCACTTCTTCGGGTGTTGTTTACTGACGTATATCTGCGGCGATGTACACCGTATTCCTCGTAAAGCGTCTCTTCGGCAAAGCGAATGGTTCCCATATTGCCGTTGACGGATTCCAGATTGACGGATCTAAGGCTCGAAAAGAGATATTCCGTGCAGTTCGTGCCGTGTTTGTCGTGTGTAATGATGATTGCGCGTTTGTCGGTAACTGCGTAAACTGCCGTTTTCAAAAGATTGCTCTTTCCGAAAAAAGCATTGTAAAAGACGAATCCGCCAATGAATATGAAAAATACACCGAACAGACCGAATGCTCCGCCCACTGCCGTTGCGGTAATCGTCCAGAATACCGCAAAACCAAGCCAGAAGATTGCAAAAATCGGGAGGATCGGATTTGTCTGCAAGGCAGAAGGCGCTTTCCCGGGTTTTCCTATCCAAAGAAGCGTTTCATCATAACGCAGAAACGGCTGCAGCTCTTTTTGAAGATCATTGGGATGGGAATAGTTTTCGTTCATCATTATCTTCTGAGATATTTGTCGAAGCCATCGGCTGCCGCGGCAACTCTCTGATAGTCGTTGGTCAGAATGGTGTCTGCACCGAGTTCAAGATAATGACGCGCTTCTTCCACGGTGTCCGCATAGAAAACGTTAACGACGATATTATTGTCATGTGCTTTCTTGATTGCTTTCGCAACGTAGTCGGGCTCATTTTTCTTGAAGTGGGGCTGGAAGAGCTGGATCTTCTTGCAATCGTATTTGATCGCTTTTTCAACGAGATCTTCGAAGGGATCGTTGGTCGCGCCGGCGCAACGTACGATATCGGGAGCGAGATTTTGAAGCTGTCCGAGAATCGCGGGGTTGCCGCTCATGAAATAGGAGTATTTTCTGCAATCATATTTGTCGATGAGACGGATGATTTCCGAGAGCATTTCTTCGGGAACGGGGTTGATGTCATCCATGGATTTGATATGGATATTCATGACGGTATGGCAAGCGAACTTTTTGAGAATATCCTCGAAGGTCGGAACCTTGAGCCCCGTAAATTCTGCGCCGTGCTTTACGCCGAAATCGTAGCGGAGAAGCTCTTCGTATGTGTATTTCCAGATAGCGTCGTAGCCGGTGGATACGCGGCTGAGCCATGGGTCGTGGGAGGACACGATGGTGCCGTCCTTTGCCATCCAAAGGTCAAATTCGATTTCTTCCGCGCCGAGAGCGATCGCCGCGCCGAATGCAGGCATGCTGTTTTCGGGCGCGATGGTGTTGAAGCCTCTGTGCGCGCACATTCTGGGATATGCCATGATCTCGTCGTGGCGAACGATCGCGCTACCGCCCGGACGGTATTTCCAGGGTCTGCGTCCCGCTTCGATGTATGCGTGATGTGTCGCGGGAGGATTGCCGAAGCCTGCCGCTTTCAGATAACGCTTGTGAGGGTCGAATTCCGCGCAGGCGTGGCCGACCTCGTTCTTCATATTCAGAAGCATTTTTCCATCGGGTGAGGCGATCAGACTGCAACCGCCGACGGGGGAGTCTGCGCCGAGGCTGACGGAGGAACGAACGACGTAAGCATTGGTGTTATAAGCGCAGAATCTCGCCATGATCTCGAGTGCATCGTGGCTGTCGCTTCTCTGATATGCGCACGCAATGATGACCTCGGGATCGTATCTGCCGATATTTGCGAATGCTTCGTAGAAGTAGAAATCGTAGCAGATCAGAAAACCGTAACGAACGCCGTCGATTTCGAGGATCGTGGGCTCGCTGTGTTCCCAGGTGTAATCCTTGTCAAGCTCGTATACGTTCATTTCAGAGGGGACGAGGTGCTGCTTGGAATAGGTTCCCGCAAGTGTTCCGTTTTTGCTGAACGCAACGGTTGTATTGCGGAGTCCCGTGGGGTGAGGATAAATGCAGTTGATGAAAACCGTTGCATTGCAACGCTTTGCGGTTTCGGAGGCCTTGTCCAAAAGCGCTTTGCTATACTTTGTATAGCTTGCCTCCATTTCTTCCTTCGTTTTTGCGAGGCAGGGAACGTTGGAATATTCGGGAAGAACGATGATGTCCATCGTTTCGTCGCATTTGTCAAGCTCAGCGAGCTCCCATGCAAACAGTGCGTCGGATTCGGAGAAATTCAAACTGTAAGCGGGTTGAACAACACATACTTTCATTTTGATTTACGACCTTTCTTTTTGATTTTATTTTAAATTGACTAAAATTAATTTTGCTTTTGTACGCTCTTATATTCGTCGTAGAAGCGATAATTGGGGCAATATTGCGCCGTTCCGAGTACGAAGCGTTCCAGCTCATCCTCGTCCAGATTGACGGTACAGATGTAAGCGTCCAGATCCTCGTCGTAATCGTAATAAACGCAGGTTTCGCAATTTGTCGGTCTGCGCCGAAGCTTTCTTTTTTGAGGTTCCGTCATGATACCCCTGCCTTTCCTTATGATAGTGATCGCATAACATTATTATAGCATATCATCGTTGAAAAGTCAATGTGATCGTGAATCTATTGACAATAACGAAAACAAGTGGTATAATAAAAACGGAAAGCGGCTCGACGCCGCTTTTTGAAATTTTGAGGATGGCACGAAATGTTGACCTTCAGAAAGGAAGGATTCCCATTTGAAAATAAGAAAACGACGGTTCAGTAATATGCGAGTTATCGCAATCAGCTTTCTGGTCGTGATCCTCGTCGGATCCTTGCTGTTGATGTTACCTTTTTCTTCCAGAGAGGGCGTTTGGACGCACCCGCTGGATGCTTTTTTTACTGCGACCAGCGCGACTTGTGTAACGGGGCTTTTTATTTACGATGCCTATACCCATTGGTCGCTTTTCGGTCAGATCGTGCTTTTGATTCTGATACAGATCGGCGGTCTCGGCTTCATGACGATCATGTCGCTGTTTGCATATTTCTCGAAAAAGCAGATGAACCTGCATAAAAGACAGCTTTTTATGCAAGCCATGGGTAATATCAATTTAAGCGGCGTTATGTCTTTGACGAAAAATCTTTTTATCGGTACGTTTCTTTTTGAAACTGCGGGAGCGATTTTGCTTGCGTTCAGATTCTGTCCCATGATGGGCTTTTGGGAAGGTCTTTTCAATGCGATCTTCCATTCGGTATCAGCTTTTTGTAATGCGGGAATAGATTTGATGGGCAAGTACGGAAAATTTTCATCTTTTTCTTATTTCCGTGAAGATATGTACGTGCAGACCGTTTTAATGCTTCTGATCGTTCTGGGCGGTATCGGATTTTTCGTTTGGTCCGATATCCTTAAGCATGGAAGAAGGATCAGCAATTATACGTTACATACGAAAATGATCTTGTTTTCAAGCGGAACGTTGATCCTCTTGGGTTGGATCGGTTTTTTTCTTTTGGAAAAGAACGGCGCGCTTTCCGGTCTTCCGCTTGGTGAGAAGATCTTCTGCTCACTGTTCCAATCCGTAACGACGAGAACGGCGGGCTTTACCACGATCGATCAGAGTAAATTGACGGGCGGTGGCGTACTTACCATCGTGCTTATGCTGATAGGCGGAAGCCCCGGCTCTACTGCGGGCGGTATCAAAAACGTAACCGTGTTTATCGTATTGCTCAGCTCGATTTCCACGATCCGCAGACACGACGGATGTATTGTGTTTAAAAAGAAGATCAACGAGGAAACCGTTCATCAAGCGAACGCAATTGCGATGACGTATATATTTTTGTTGACCTTTTTCTCGATCGTTATCATGAAATTGGAGTCGGTGGATATGGAAAGAGCGCTGTTCGAAGCAACTGCGGCGCTCAGTACTACGGGTATTTCCATGGGTGTTACACCAACGATTTGTTCCGGCACGAAGATTTTGCTGGCGTTGTTGATGTTTATCGGGCGTGTTGGCGGATTCTCATTCGTTTTGATTTTTGCGGAGGGAAAAAAGACTCCGGATATTCAAAGACCGTCGGAGAAAATTTTGGTCGGTTAGTAATAAACAGTATTTAAAATCTCTCGCATTGCGGGAATAAGAGGAGTTTTTATGAAATCTGTACTTGTTATCGGTATGGGAAAATTCGGACGGCATTTTGCGAAAAAGATGATCGATCTCGGAAACGAGGTCATGATCGTTGATAAGGATGAAACGATCGTCGAGCGTTACTCGGCAACGTTTTCCGACGCTCAGATCGCGGATTGTATGAATAAAGACGTGTTGTTGACACTCGGCGTTCATCATTTCGATATTTGCATGGTTGCGATCGGAAGTGATTTTCAATCTTCCATGGTCGTGACGGCGTTGCTTCGCGAATTGGACGCTCAATATATCGTTTCCAAGGCGGAGAGCGACATTCAGGCAGATCTTTTGATGAAGATCGGTGCGGATGAGATCGTTTATCCCGAACGCGAAATGGCAGAGAAGATCGCCGTTCGTTTTACGGCAACCAACGTGTTTGACTATATTGAATTGACGGACGATTACGCTATTTACGAAATTCCCGTTTTGTATGCGTGGATCGGTAAGACCATCTCCGAAATCAATATTCGCCGTAAATACAGAATCAATATTATCGCTATCAAGGTCGGAAGCGAATTGAATATTTTGCCGGGCTCGGATTATTGCTTTACGGAGCATGACCACATCATTTTGATCGGTACACCTGAAAACGTGGCAAGACTTTCGAAAAACGTCATTACATAAAAATAAAAAGGCCATCGTTTCCGCACAGATCGGAAGCGATGGCTTTTTTTATACGATATGATTTTTTACGACCGCCACTTTTTCAATGCCGTAAAGTCGGAACAGATCGACGGCGTTTTGCGTGATCTCCTCGCCACTGATCACGATCGGAACGGCGGGAGGACAAGAAACGGACGGTGCCGCGCAAATACGTCCAAGCGCTTTCTCGATCGGAATGATCTCTTGTGAAGAGAGCAGAGCTTCCTTTGCGGACAGGCACGCGTGCGCTTTTTGCGGCAGATATGAGATCTCTGTCAAGGGCGCTTTGGACGCGATGCTTGAGAATGCGGAATCGAGTCTTTCGAAATCAAGCTCACTGTTCTCGGGTGTGATCATCAGAACGAGGTATTCTTTGTCATAGAATTCGGGAACGATATGGAAGCGTTTCAGATGTTCACAGAATTCTTCGCCGGTGTAGCCGTATTTTGCGGAGTGCAAAACGATCTTCAACGGCTCACTTTCGTCAGGGAAAAAGCCGCGTTGTCTCATTTTTGATTTGATTTTTTCAATTTTTTTGATGCAATTTTGCAATTTTTTTGAGAAATCTTCCGAAAGATATCGGTTGCAAAGATCGAGTGATTGCAAAATCAAATACGAAGGACTTGTGGAGGCAAAAAGCGAGAGCGCGTTTCTTGCGCCCTCGGTAAAGGACGCGGGCGCGCATTTTGAAACGTGCAGATAAGCGCCGCCTGTCAGAACGGGCAGGGTCTTATGCGCGGAATCGCAACATGTCCATGCGCCGAGCGCAATCGGGTGCTGGGAGGGGGAAAGAAAATTCAGATAAGCGCCGTGCGCATTATCCACGAGCAGAGGAACGGAAAATTCTCTGCACACCTCTGCAAGCGATCGGATATCCGCAATTTGTCCAAGATAATCGGGAGAGGTGATATATACCGCGCAGGGCTTCCTGCTGATTTTTTGCAAGTGGGAGCGAAGAAGCTCTGCGGTGATCTCGCAACGGCAGAGATGGGTGAACGGCTCGGGATACATCCATTCGATCTCGAGATCCAGCAGCGCCGCTCCGTACAGGAACGCTTTGTGCGCGTTTCTCGCCGCGAGGATTACGGGATGGCGGTCTTCCGCATTCTGCGCGGCAAGCGTGAGCATAGCTTTGATCGCAAGCGTGGAGCCTTCCGTGGAGTAGAAGGTGTGCGCAGTATGGAAAAGCGAAGATGCAAGATCTTCGCTTTCGTTGATAATGCCGACGGCGCTATAGAGGACGTCTGCGCCGTCAATTTCCGTAATATCCCAAGGTTCTGCACCGAGAAAGGATTTTCCCTTGTGTCCGGGCATATGAAATCGGGAAGCTCCCGATTTCTGGTATTCCGAGACAAAATCCGCAATCGGCGTTCTCATGCTTCTTCGGATTCTGCGACCTGCATCATAACGGCGCATTCGATTCTCTTCTTGAAGAGCTCGCAGCCGTATTCGTAGATGCCGTTGATATTGCCCGTTGCATGATATGCGTTTGCGGCGCAACCGCCGGAGCAGTAGAGCTTTGCCCAGCAATCCTTGCATTCGGGTCTTGCGTATGCGTTGCAGGAACGGAATTCGTCCTGAACTGCCGTATTGGTAACGCCGTCCCAGATGTTGCCGAGGCTGTATTTGGGATCGCCGACGAACTGATGGCAAGGGAAGAGCTCACCCCAAGGAGTGACCGCCATGTATTCCGTGCCGGAACCGCATCAAGTCGGATCGTAGCCATGTCGTTCTGTGAGCCAAGGAGTTG
>JAZRLQ010000054.1:0-5213 GCA_045646925.1 Eubacteriales bacterium | reverse complement strand
ACCATCGTCGGCAGACTTGACACCACCACCGCACCCCAGCTTGAAGCAGAATTCAAGCAGAGCATTAACGGCATTGAAAAGCTCGTTCTTGACTTTGCCGCTCTTGAGTATCTTTCTTCTGCGGGACTTCGTGTTCTTCTCGCGGCTCAGAAGGTAATGAACAAGCAGGGCGAAATGATCATCAAGAACGTAAACGACACCATTAACGAAATTTTTGAAGTAACAGGATTTATTGATATTCTGACCATCGAATAATTATTGGATAAACGCGAAATAAAATTTTTGACAACCAAACGGAGGTAACAATGGATACAAGATTTGCGGGTAACGCATATAGATACTTTTTAATATGGGGAATTTCCGCATCTTTGACGGTTACCCTTTGTACAATAATGGATTCGCTGTTTATCGGTAATCTGATTGGAAGTAACGGTCTTGCCGTTGCCAGCCTTTCCACACCTGTCTTCTTGCTATACGCATTGTTTGGACTTACCATTGGTGTAGGTGCAAACGTACATATTGGCAGACTTTTGGGTTCATCTGATGTGAATGGAGCAAATTCATTGTTCCATTCACAGATCGGACTCGGCTTGATTGTAGGACTTCTCAGCCTTTCTCCGCTTCTTTTTAAGAATGCCTATTTCACTTTGCTTGGTGTCACTGAGGAACTCTATCCCCTTGCGGAGCAGTATTTGACTGTTGTGATGTGGGCAGCGCCTGTTTTCGTTATGTACCATATCCTTTCAGTATCTGTTCGTACGGACAGTGATCCGAGACTTGCAACAATTGCATCTGTTGTCGTGATTGGAACAAATCTGACTTTGGATTTCCTGTTTATAAAGGCGCTTGATTGGGGCATCATCGGAGCTTCTGCTTCTCTGTGTATTGCGGAGGGATTAGGCGTCCTTGTTTTGCTCACACATTTTTTGAAAAAACAAAGATTATTGACACTTCGAGTGTCTTTGCCTTGTCTATCGGATATAAAGAAAATTGTTTACAACGGTTTTGGTGTAGGTTCAGCAAACATATTTATCGCCATTGTTATGCGTGTGTTTAACGCTTTGCTTTTGTACTTTGGTGGAGATATGGGCACGACCTATGTGGGTATTTACGGCGTCATTTATACGATTAGTATGATTCCCATTGGTGTATTCGACGGAACATCAAACGCACTTTCCACTGTAACGGCATTTTTCGTCGGAGAGTCAGATGAGAAAGGTATTTTTACTGTATTGAAAAAGGCACTTTCAGTTGCCGTTATCGGCGGCGGATTCATTGCACTTCTTTGTGCTGTATTCTCAAACGCTCTTGTATGGTTCTTCGGAATCAGAGATGCGGCAGCACTTGAGAGTGCGGCAGAAGCTATGCGAATATTCGCAATCAGCATTGTGTTTACAGGAATCAATACGGTTATCACAGCCTTTTGGCAGTCCATCGGAAGAGCGAGACTTGCGGGTGTTATGTCCGCAATTCGAAATTGTATTTTGCTGCTTGCAGTGGGCGTATTGCTTATTCCGGGGGTCAATATTTTCGGTCTTGCAATCTCGTATATCTGTACTGAGGTTGTTTGTACTCTGATTGTTATTTTGGTATCAATTCTTCGTTCTTCAAGGAAATACGTATCCGAAAAATACGGATTGAAAGGTAAATGCTTTGAGCGCAGTTATCTGATCGAAACCGAAAGTATGACACATATTTCGGGAGATCTCGAAGCCCTTTGCGAAGAATGGGAGATCGGTATGAAGCAGTCCTTCTTTATCAATTTTGTATGTGAGGAACTGCTTTTGAATGTCATTAAGTTTGGGCTTGATGATAGAAATAAGAAAAACAAAAACTACTACGTTTCAATCAAGCTGATGGAAAAGGACGGAGATTACGTTCTTCGCATCCGTGATAACGTCAGTTCATATAACCCATTTGAGTCTGACGGCGACGAGATAGACTCGGGTGTACTGACGCTCATTCAAAAGAAAACAAAATATTGCGACTATCAGCGCAAAATGATATTTAATTACCTTTATATGGTTATTTAAGGAGAATCAACCGTGCAGAGTCAACTTGTTTTTGGAGAGAAAAATGAAATAAAAAGACTTCGTGTGCAAAACAGCTTGCTGTCAGCGTACGAGGATCCTATTTTCGCGCAAATTTTCTCCGAGGGGCAGGAGCTAACGGTTTTGGATATAGGCTGCAACGATGGCTCAAAAACGGTTGAACGATTTTCCTCAAATACAGTCTCAAAGGTAGTTGGACTTGAATATAATGCAGACCTTGTGATAAAAGCTCAAAAAAAGTATGGAAACGAGCGTTTTTCCTTTTATCAGCTCGATGTGGAAGCCCCGGACTTTGCGAACAAGCTACGGGAAATTATGTCTGAAAAAACCATTCGTTCCTTTGACGTGATTTATCTTTCTTTCGTATTGATGCACTTGAAGGATACGAAAAAACTTTTATGCGCACTTCAACCTTTTTTGAGCGAAAACGGGAAAATATTGATTATTGAAGCAAATGACAGTGCTTCAACACTTAGTAATGATACAAGCGGTCTGCTTAGCGAATACTTTGATATTCTGAAAAAAGATAAATATTCCGGCAATCGAGAGGTTGGTCGGTATATCTGTGAAACTCTTTGTGAATGCGGATATGAAAATATCCGTGTATGGCAGGATTCCATTTCTGCGGGGATCGGGGAGAAAGAAAAGAAAAAAGCGATCTTCACAACCTTTTTCAGCTATCTTCCCGAAGATGTGAAGCTTTTGAGTTTGTTGGAGCCCGACAATGAGGATTATAAAAAATGGGCTCTTTGGATTGATGAAAAATATAAAATTTTGAAACGTCTGATTCTACAGGAAAAGTCGGAAATTTCTATGGGAATGAAGTTTCTGACATGTACGAGGAGCAATCATGATACATAAATTTACACTTGAAAACGGAACGGTGTTTAGTCTTCGACCGTTGTTAAGAGAGGAAATAGACGAGGCGCAGCTTTTATGTGATGCCTGCGTTGGTAAAAATCTGTATTCAAAACAAGAAATTGCCGCAGCGATTGATGCCGAGGACAGATTCTTTTATCTTCTGAAAAACGAGAAAGAAGAAACCGTTGGATATATATATTACTATCTTACCGATGAAGCATACATAGCAAAATACGCAAAGCTTGAAGTGGAGCTGTTTCGCTCGGTTTACAAACAGGGGGAAAAAAGAATTGGTAAGATACAGTCGGTAGGACTAAAAAATGAATACCGAGGAAATGGGCTTGCGGCTTATATGATACAGTTCATCTTGAAAGATCTTCGGTCTATTTCCACAGAAGCGGTGTTTATCGTTTGTTGGAAACCGGGCGGTTTTGTACCGCTGAAGCGAACTTTGATAAACTGTGATTTCAAATTCTTAGTAGAAGCAAAAAAGGTTTGGTATGATGATACCAAACTGATATGTCCCTATTGTCACGGCAGATGTGTGTGTGATGCCGAGGTTTATTATAAATTACTGAATGAGGAGAAAAACAATGAAGCTTAAACTTTTGCCCAAATTTATCATTTCCCTTGGAATTGTCGGACTTGTATTGACGATTGCGGTATCGCTATTTAGTTATGCAACCTCGAAATCCTACCTTGAGGATATGTACGCCGACCGCGTCATGACCAACAGTAATGCAATCGCTGCTATGCTTGATGTTGATGACGTAAAAACGATTCTCTCAGAAGGTGGAGATCAGACTCCCGAATACAAGGAAATGTACGACCTTTTTAATAAGCTGAAAAAAGACGGTGATATTACCTTCCTTTCCCTTGTAGTTCCGGATGAGGACAGCGTTTGCTTCTATATTGACGCTATGGTTGAGGAAATGGGCGACGATCCTGCCAACCAGCTCCCTTACGGCAGTGATATTCTCTACGTGGATGCCGCAAATCCCGATGATCCGGCAGATATGGAAAAATACATCACCATTTGGGAAAGATACAGAGATAATAAAGGTATCGACGAACCGCTCGTTACCGATAACGATTACGGATACAACTATACGGGCGTTTCGGTCATTCTTGACGAGAACGGGAACGCGATTGCCGAGATTCAATACATACTCGATATGAGTGAAGTGAGAGCATATCTGAATTCGGTACTTACCAGAATGATTCTGATCTCGTTTGCAATTATAGGTATTACCATTATTGCGTACATTATCTTCGTAAGAAAGATCGTCACCAATCCCATTGGAAAGCTGACCTCCTTTACACAGGAGATTACAGAATCGGGTGTATTCGAAAACAAGCGTATTCGCATAAAGACGGGAGATGAGATAGAATCACTCAGTCAGTCGTTTAACTTCATGCTTGTGGAGCTTGAAGATTATATCGCAAATCTCTCACAGGTTACCGCAGAAAAAGAGCGTATCGGTGCCGAGCTTGATATTGCAAAGCACATCCAAGCTTCGATGCTTCCTTGTATTTTCCCCGCATTCCCCGAAAGAAGCGAGATCGACATTTACGCAACTATGGAGCCTGCAAAAGAGGTTGGTGGTGACTTCTACGATTTCTTTATGGTAGACGACACGCACCTTGCCATCGTTATGGCAGACGTTTCGGGTAAGGGAGTTCCCGCAGCTCTCTTTATGGTCATTGGTAAGACATTGATCAAAGACCATACCACGCCCGGTGCAGACCTTGGAAAGGTATTTGCCGAGGTCAATCAGCTCCTTTGCGAATCTAACAGCGAAGAACTCTTTATCACAGCATTTGAGGGTGTGCTTGACCTTGTAACAGGCGAGTTCGTTTACGTGAATGCGGGACACGAAATGCCATTTATCTGCAAAGCAGGCGGCAATTTTGAGCCTTATAAGATCCGTGCGGCATTTGTCCTTGCGGGTATGGAAGGTATGAAATATCGCGCAGGCTCGATGATGCTTGAACCCGGCGACAAGATTTTCCAGTACACCGACGGTGTAACCGAGGCAACAAATGTAAATAATGAGTTATACGGTATGGAAAGACTTGGTGCGATTTTGAACAAAGTGAAGAACGGAACACCCCACGATATCCTTCCCGCAGTTAAGAAGGATATTGACGAGTTTGTAGGCGAAGCACCGCAGTTTGACGATATTACAATGCTTTGTTTGGAATACAAAACCAAAATGGAAATAAAAGAGGAGGATGCACAATGAAAGAACTAACCGTTGCCGCGACAGTAGAAAACATTGAAACTGTAACGAACTTTGT
>JAZRLQ010000053.1:0-12643 GCA_045646925.1 Eubacteriales bacterium | reverse complement strand
GATCGGAGGTTTCGTAATTGCCCGAATCGAGCGCGATGAGCGTCCAGATCGTACCGTTCATGCCTTGCTTTTTGATCCAGTTGATGCCGTTTGCGCAAGTCGGATCGTAGCCATGTCGTTCTGTGAGCCAAGGAGTTGAATACAAATTTTGTCTTCCTAAGACCGCTTGGCCTCCGACTTGATCGGAGGTTTCGTAATTGCCCGAATCGAGCGCGATGAGCGTCCAGATCGTACCGTTCATGCCTTGCTTTTTGATCCAGTTGATGCCGTTTGCGCTATACGCTTCAACAAGATTCCAATTGCCAACGGCGGTCGCGTTCTTGCCGATGGCGGAAAGCGCCATGATCAGACGGGAATTTTCGGTGGATTTGTTCTTATCAAGTGCGCCGTTCATATTCACTTCTGCAGCGATCTCGTTAACGGTCGCAACGATTCTGTTATAATAATTGGTGAAATATGCGTTGTCCTTTGCGAAATAATAACCCCTCGCAAGGCTGAATACCGTCCACTCGCCTGCATTCGTTCCGAAAGAAGGCTCGGTAACGGTGGTAGCAAGCTGCGCCATCGTAGCGTTCAGGACCGCACTTACGTCCTGCGGCTGACGTTCGTTTTCCGGTTCATCCTCTCCGGTAACGGTTATCTTGGCATAAGCGGGAGCGGATACAATGCAAGGCTCGCCGGTCTCAAGACAGTGATCGCAAGAGCCGTGCGTACCGTCGTCCGTGCCGTTGTCGCCGTCGCACCAAACGTAATACGTGCCCGCTTCGGCAAACGTGATTTCAGCGCAACCGCTATCGTCTGTCGTTACGGTTCCTTCTGCCACGCCAAAGGTCGAGCCGTAATATACCTCGTAGTCGGTTGCCTCGCGAACCCAGGACTCGCCGAACATAAGATCACAGAAGGAGTGCATGAGCTTAACGGAAAGACTCTCGCCCTTTGCTACGCTATAATCGTGAACGTAGTTGCCGTCCTCGTCTGCAAAGAGGTGGAAACCGCCAAGCTGATCCCAAAGGAAGTTGTAGCATCCGAAGCTTGCAACGTCAAGAAAATCGCCCGCTTTCAAAACGATGCGGTCGGAGGTTGCGCCCGTGGTCATATAATCACTCGACATAGATTCATCTACGGGGAAATCGCCGTTGTGGAAATAGACGAGATTTTCGGTAAATCCGAAGATGCCGCCTCTGAAATAAGAACTACCGGGGAGCGCATCAAAGGTCACGTCGCTCCAATCGCCGCCGTAAAGCTCCTCGTGAGCGTAGATCAGAAGCTGAAGCGCGGTGGTTTCGTACTCGCCGTCTCCGTCTGCGTCATAGAGCATATTGTCAAGACCGTATTCGGTCAGATCAACTGCTGCGACGTCTTCCAAGGATACGGGCAAATACACAATGGGTGAGCCGTCTTTGTCATTGATGTACTGTCCGTCAAAGCTGATGGAGAGATACACATACTCACCCTCCGCGTCTTCGTTTGCAAACGTTACGGCGGGGAGCATACCGACGATCATCATGAACACGACCAGAAGAGAGATCGCTTTGATCGTCAATCGTTTTGCGTTTTGTTTCATAACACAAATCCTTTCTTTTTTTGAGCGTGTTGCTCATTTTTATTTTAACACACGCTCCTATCCCAAGGATGTGTCGGGTTGTACGGGCAGGCTTCCGACTGATGAGTGGACTCAAACACGGAAATGGGGGTTGTTTCGGATTCTTACCGAATTTCCTTGACCGATCATTGATCAATTTCGTCCCGTACAATGTATATCATCGCGCGTTTGGCGCGGCAATATCTTATTTCTTACTTTCTTTTCGTTCGCACTCCGCTTCCTTCAGCGCGGCAGTTCTCGCTCGCTTTGCCAGAATGCGTTTTTCCTTGTTTTTTTCGACACGGTCGGCGTCTCTTGGTGGTTTGATCCCCGCTGCTTCCAAAGCGCGCGGCCATGGACCTAGAAACGCCTTGATGGCAACGACCTCGCGTTCAGTGAAGTCTGAACGCCGAGGATAACGGGAAAGACCTTGTTCACAAAGCTCGCCGTATTTATTTTGAAGGAGAAGCAAGCTTCCTTCTCTGTTGTATTTTTTATCCGACATAATACCTCCAAAAAGAAAAACGCCTTTTTGCCGTAAAAACAACAAAAAAGCGTAGCTATCCCGCCGAATTCCGAAAAATACTTCTCGAAATCCGACAAAAACGGCTACGCTTTTCATATCCAAAAACGTTTGCGCAAAAATGCGCCGCGTGTGTTACACGCGCACCTTCGCTTATGCAGGTGAGTATTCCGACTTATGAAAAAATACTTTCAATTACGGTAATGATGATTGCGACGGATTTGCACCGAACTTCCCTCTGATCCGCGCGCGGCGGAACCATGCTGCGAAATTTATTCAATTATGACATAATTCATCATTATGCGGGGACATTATACCACAACATTTTGGCTTTGTCAATGGATGTGTATCATTTTGGGAAAAAATCGTATAGAAAAGATTCCTTTGCAACAAAACCATATGAGTAAAGAATTATTTTGCTTCGTTTTTATTTTTCAGAACGAAGGTCAGACACATGGAGAGCGCAAGGAAACAGAGCGCCGGATAGTAGGTACCCATGCAAGCGTGATCGGTCCAGCTCCAACGGCCTACGAACCAATCGAGAACGAGCATAAGGTCGGAGAAAAAGAACAGCGCGCTTGCAAATGCGATCGTAGCGGTAACGGCGGTTTTATTGCGGACGAAGTTGCCGATTGCCTTACCGAGCATGGTTGAAATGATCAGCGCGTATACGATGCAGACTACGCGGAAGATCGGTTCGTCAAACGAAAGGATCGGTGCGAACGTCAGAAACGCCGCTGCTGCCGCGAACAGAATACCGCTTATGGTATAGTCGAGCGCCCTCATTTTCTGAATAAAACAGTACGCAACGACAAAGCAGATATGTCCCATTGCAAACATTCCTGCGCCAACGATGAAATTGTAACCGATCAGATAATCGCCGAGAAAAGCGAGAACGAGTCCCGCCACCATCCATGCGTAAAATTTCGTGCCGCTCTGTCCGGTCTTCAACGCGTATCCGAAGTTAACAAGACCGAGCGTTGCGAACAAGCCGCTGCAAATGCATTTGAGCGTGAAGTCGAAACGGTTGATCTGATAGAAATAGTTGAGTACGAAGATGAGGACGATCACCGCACAGTTGAGCGCCAACATCTGTTTTTGAGATTTTTTCATAGAATCGATCGTTGCTTTCACTTCCGTGAAAGCTTCCTTTTCTGATAAATATGGGGAAACGCGACGAATCCCTTCGACATTATTCGTTGGGATTCTTTATTTTTTTAGCCTTCTGGATGCCTTTCGTGCAAAGCTCCAGACTGTTGCTGATAATGGTGAGGCTTCGATAGAATTCCTCTCTCTGCGCCTCTGTCAGATCAATGCAGATTTCGTCCAGAACGAAATTGATCTTTTCGGTGATCTTCTTGCCGACCTCCATGCCTTTTTCCGTCAGAACGAGAGGGCTTTTGTATCTTTTTGAGAGTCTGGATTCGCAAACGATGAATCCGTTTTCCTCCAGAAAGTCAAGCCCACGGGAAATGGTCGCCTTGTCTTCTTCGCAAAGATCACAGATCTCCGTTGCAGTCAGAGATTCCATGGAATACAGATAATAGATGCAGGTCACGTGTACACTGCGAAGACCGTATTCCGCCATCTCTTGATTTTTGATCTTTTTGATATTTCGGCTGATCTTGGAGATCAGCACAGTAAACGTTTGGAAACGTTCTTTCATTTTTATGACCTTGCCTTTCTTTCCGACAAAACGGACAAGATCATCAATCGATCGTCATATCGATCTTGAATCTCATGATCTTGCGAAGCGTATTTTTGGGGAAGTCTTCGGTACGAACCTTGAGAACGGTGATCTTCTTATAAGCAACGGCGGTCTTATTATATTCGGTAATAAATTCGTCGAGATAAGCGTGAACGTCGGTGATTCCGTTCTTTTCGACGTAGTCTTTATCGGGAAAAACTTCTGCGACGATCGCATTGTATTCCATACCTCTGCGGCTCTTGCCTTCATATACGATGATGTCCTGAACGCCGGGAACGGAGATCAGCTCGTTTTCGATCTCTTCGGGGTATACGTTCTTGCCGTTGGAGAGAATGATGAGGTTTTTCTTGCGACCCGTGATGAAGAGGATTCCGTCCTTGGAGAGCTTACCGTAGTCCCCGGTTCTGAAATAACCGTCCTCGTCGATGGCTTCCTTGGTAGCTTCTTCATTTTTATAGTAACCGAGCATAACGTTGGGGCCCTTGACACAGATTTCGCCTTCACCGTCTTCATTGGGATCCATGATTTTGACGTCGTCGATGTCGAGTACGTTACCGACACTGCCTTTTACGACGTTGTGGCTTCTGTTAGCGGAAATGATAGGAGCGCATTCGGTGATGCCGTAACCGTTGAGAACGGAAATGCCCACGCCTTCAAAGAAAGCGATGATGTCCTGATTGATGGGAGCGCCGCCGGTAATGATGGTTTTTACCTCGCCGCCGAAAGCTTCTCTGATCTGCGCGAAGATCTTCTTTCTGAGGTCAACGAGACCGAAGGTTGCTTTTCTCGTGAAGTTGGTAACCTTCATCATGTTTTTCACGAGGTTTTCCTTGCCTTCCTTTTTCAGCGTTGCCTGAATCTTGCGGTAGAAGGTTTCGAGATAGAGAGGAACGAGAATGAGATGTCCGGGTTTTTCTGCCTTGAGTTCTCTCGCAACGTATTTAATGCCGTCGGAAATATAAACCTCAGCACCGATCATAACGTGCGCGATCAGCATAACGGAGGAACCGTAGGTATGGTGGGGAGGAAGAACGGAAACGGTGTTGAAAGCAAAGTCGATGTAGGGAATAATGGCTTCCATATCGCGAAGCAATGCATCGGTGCAAAGCATAACGCCCTTGCCCTTGCCGGTCGTGCCGGAGGTATATACGAGGAGGGAAAGCTGTCTGTTATCGAATTCAACCTCGAAGTAGGGCTTGCTGTCTTCCGCAAATTTCGCACCACCCTCTACCTTCATTGCCTGAAGGCTCTGTTCACCCTGCACGCCGAGGAATACAACGGGTGCTTCGAGTCCGCAGGCGGAAACGATCTCTTCGCTCTTTGTCGCGATGTCGGCGTCAATAAACAAATAATCGATATCGGCGTTCTTTGCGGTGTCTGCAAGATCTGCTGCTGCCCAATCTTTGTCGAGAGGAACGAGTACCGCGCCGATGAGAAGTGTCGAGTAATAGGTTACAATGAAGTCGTAGGACATCTTGCCGACGACAACAATGTGTTTGCCCTGCATGCCGCGAGAGAGCATTTCCGTCGAGAGCGCTCTGACGTCATTTCTGAATTCCGTGTAGCTGACGCTGATTTTTTCCTTCGCGGACGGTTTTACCTTGTAAGAAAAAGCAACGTTGTTGCCGTATTCTTCTGCGGCGCTTTCAACGAGATGACGAATATTTTTGAATTCTTTTTTGGGGTGTATCTGATGCTTATTCATAGGGAGTCTCCTTATCATAATGTTATTTTATGCTTGTTGACATCTCAACAACTTTTTAATAGTATAACACAAACTTGTTGAGACGTCAACAAGTTTTTTAAAATATTTTCATCATTTGTAGATAATAAGATAAAATTTTTGCAAAAAATGCTTGAAAAAGGAGCGAGAACGTTTTGTCCTCGCTCCTTTTGGAGAGATCTATGCGGAAAAGCCGGAAACGATGCCCATAGTCAGAAGTACTGCGCTTGTGATATATCCGAGATAAAGGAAAAATGCGTTTGCCGTTCGGTTTGAGTGAAAGAGCCCCATGCAGACCCCGACTTTGAGCGGGAAGAGAAGCGGAAGCTTCTTTTTGTTGAGAAGATCGAGAAAGAGATGGGAGAGATACGCCGCCATGAAGCCGAGCGCCAAAGGCTTATAGACCAATCCGATCGACAGTGAATACAAGATCATTCCCAAAAAAGAGTGCGTGAAGGTGCGGTGATTGGAGCAGTAGCCGATGATCCAGAAAATGAGAAAAGAAATCAGTCCAATCAGCGCGGTCATTTGATTTTCCATGATGGAAGAGCAGATACCGAGCGCAAAGAAATAGTCGATCACGAGCGCAAGCAAGGTGGTTTTCAACGAAAGAAGATGTCCCGCGAGAACGCCTGAACCATGGAGAGTATCGTTATCCGCAGTTACGCCGCCAAGCGCGCCTGCAACGATGGCGACCAGACATTCGGAAATAGATTTCGGCTGCAAAACGGCAAGCGACGTCGCAAGTCCGACGGTAAAATGCGTTTTTCCCATCATAATAAAAATCCCCCTCTCATCATATTTTTGCACCAAAATAAAAATATCAGTGCCTATTATATCATGCGAGAGGGAGATATTCAACGGATATTGGAAAATCTTTTTTTGATTTTATATGAAATTTGCTGAAAAACGTTTAGAAAAGCCACGTTTAAATGAGATTTTGATTACGTTTGCGAGAAACTCGGTATTTGTAAAGACAAATCGTGACGGCAAAGTTTATGACGATCAGTACACCGAGGATCAATCGCGCAATCACAACGTCATTCAAAGCGACGTTGTACGCCCCGCTCGTGACGATCTTCACGGGCATTTTGTCGGCAGATTTCGTAAACGTAATGCTCTTATAGAGGGAGCTTTGATAATAATATTCGCATATGATTTCGCCATCGGAATTTTCAATGAAGCCCTGTGTCGTATACGAATGCGGATGCGTTTTTGCGTATTGATCGGCTTCGCCTTCTACGTAAGCCTTGAAATCCTCGCAATTGTGAAAAACGATCTTTTTGGAAAGCAGATCTGTTCCACAGTCGTTCAGAAGCAGAAGACCGACGATCAGAACGATCGCAATCGCGCCGGAAACGCAGATGTACTTCTTTAGCATTTTTATTTTCAAAGAGAACTTTTCTTGCTCTTTGTGCGGAAGAACGATCACACCGTTTTTGCAGAGCGATTTCGATATAAAGAAGACGTAAATGCCATATGCAAACGCAAGAGCAATCACGGCGAAGAGAATACCGTACGGGATCCACTCTTCGAGCTGCAATCGGGAGCTGAAGGTGACGATCGGTAAGCAAAAAGCAATCATCGCGAGATTGATAAAGGAAACGAGAACTGCCGTACGCACCGTCCCTGCGTTTGTTGCGTGGATCTTTTCCGTGTAGGTGTCATCATCTTCGTCGATCGTGATCCTTGCGTTTGTCGCAAAGCAGATCTGGCATAGCTCGCTTGCTGTTGCAAACGCAAATGCGAAAATGAAAGGAATGAAGCCTTCGTAAAAAATGCGGTGAAATATCATGGAACCGAGAAGACCGAAAATCGTAAGTCCGACGGCAACCATTGTGGAGTTCCGATATTTCGTTTTCTTTGCGTCAAGCATTCGGTTGAATTGCCGCATACTTTTCGTCTTCTGCTTGGCAATATCCTCCGGAGACGGACAGTGATCTTCTTTGGAGTGATTGCGCTCTCCGCGCAGAAGCTCGTCGGCAGTAATACCGAAGATATCCGCAAGCGGAGGTATCAACGAAAGCTCCGGCTCGCATTCATCCCTCTCCCAACGGCTGACCGTCTTATCCGAAACGAAAAGCTTTTCGGCAAGCTCTCTTTGCGTAAGCCCGTTTGCTTTTCGTAAAATGGCAATAAATTTTCCTATCGTTTTCTTTTCCATGTAGAACTCCTTTCTGTATCACATCGTTCTGGTGGTGACACTGTGTTTTCTGTTCACATTCTACCATACCGAAAGAAAAAATGCCACCCCAAAGCGAGAGAATCTCTCTCGAAATGAGAGAATTCTATGAAAAGTATCCGTTTTTTGTCAGAATTGTTTTCAAAAACAACGAAAGTTTCGTTTCAGTTTATATTCCTTATGTATAATAAGTAATAATTTGTATGAGGAGGGATGATTTTGGCAGATTCCAACGTAACGAAAAAAGCACTGGCGGCGGCGCTCAAGGAAATGGTTCTCTGTGAGCCGTTTGCGAAAATCAGCATCGGGGATATTTGCGCGCGTTGTAATATGAGCCGAAAGACCTTCTATTATCATTTCAAGGACAAGGACGATCTGGTCAATTGGATCTTTGACACAGAGTTTATCGAATGCGCGCGCTGTAACGTTTACGGCTCCGTATGGAGTGCAATCGACGACCTTTTGCAGTACTTTTATGAAAACCGCACCTTTTATAAAAAGATACTGCAATACGAGGGGCGCAATTCGTTTGCGGTGTACTATAACGATCTGATCCACGCTGTTTTCGTTGAGCAGCTCCAGACGATCGTGGGAGATCCGCAAACGAGAGATTTTCAAATCAATTTTATCGCAGATGGTATGGTCTGTATGCTGAAACGATGGCTTACGGCTCCCGAATGTACTTCTCCTGAGGAATTTACAAAGGAGATCCAATCGGGCGCGAGAATCATGGCGGAATATATTCTCCGAACTTTGCCCGATGACGCATAAGCCCGATGATGCATAAGATAGAACCCCCGACAGATTTTAATCTGTCGGGGGCATTTGTTATATTCGAAGTTTTTTGTATTTACTCTAATTCATCAATTTCGCTCATACGATTCCTCTTATGATTTTTCGTTCTTTTTATTGCTTGTTTTCGTACAAAAAATCCAGTGTGTCAATCCTTTTCAGTTCGGGATTATATTTTAAGACAGTCTCAAATACGGGAAATAACTCGGATTTTGAAAAAGAGTCAATAGCGGCATCGGATAAGGATATCAAAACGATTTTTCGCTTTTCAAGCTTTATGACCAACATTCCCGACTTTTCCATCCCGTAAAAGGAAGCGGTTGTTCCTTTTAACCATTGAACGTTTTTTATTTCAAATACTCGTTTCCCCTTTTGTATATACACAATTTCATTTTCTACCCAGTATGCACCATTTCGTTCAAAAAGATTGTAGTGTTGTGTAAATTTGAAAAAAGCGTAAAGCCAAATAGACCCGACAACAATGGTCACGAAAATATTATCCGGTAAGTCAGTAAGCAAACCTTTTATGGCAAAGACTCCGACATATCCTATTCCGGCGCAAAAAATTTTCAGAAACAATTTCTGATATTTGAATACGATTTTTTGCATTTCATTTCTCCTGCAACTTTACTATCCCCATTATAACATAAGTCTGCAGAGAAGTCAAGGAATCTGCCGTTTTTCTCCAACAAGAGATCACTTCGAAAAATTTACAAATTGATATTGAATGCGCCCTTCGGATATGATATAATTTTTCAGTATAGAAAATTATGATAAGCAAGAGGTGTGAATGAAATGAAGAAAATACATTGGATCGTCGGTATATTCGTGTTTTGCGTGCTGATTTCCGCCGCGCTTTCCGTTTGCGTATCTGCGGAGGAAAATACGCATATCGACCATGCGCAAGCCGTTGCGGTGCAGACTGTGGAAGATCTTATGCATATGGAATCCGGGAAAAGCTATTATCTCGGTGCGGATATCACAGTCTCGCAAACGGTGGAGATCGTGGGCAACGTGAAGCTTTGTCTGAACGGAAAGATCCTTCGATACGAGAACGGGGAAGCGAACGGAACGATTTTCCGTGTCACTGATGAAGGCGCTCTTGAGATTTTCGATTGTTCTTCGGAGACTCGTTCTTATACAGTCGGAACGAATGGCTTATGGAATCTTATCGATGGAAACGCGGACGAGAAGAAAAAGGAGCTCAAGGGAGGCGTGATCATTGGAGGTACAGGTGAAAAACGAGAGATCGAAGAGATGGAAAATGAATATTTTTGCGGAGGTTTCGCTTACGTGGAGGGCGGCTCGCTTTCCGTATACGGCGGTAATATCGTCGGAAATCAAGCGGATTACGGCGGCGCCGTCTACGTAACGGGTGGCGGACGTCTCGAGATCTTTGGCGGTTATTTCTGCGGAAACATCTGTGATTCTCGCGGCGGCGCGGTATTCGTTCATAGCGGAACGATGTTGATGAACGGTGGCTCTGTTGCAGAAAACAAATCGGTCAAAAACGGCGGTGGCATCGATATCAGCGGAGAGAGCATTTTCGAAATGCGCGGCGGATCCGTCACGGGCAATACTGCGGGCGCATGGAGCGGCGGTATCGAAAACTTCGGCTCGTTCAATCTGTACGGCGGCATCATTTCCGGAAATAGCGCGACCGAGGACGGCGGCGGGATCTATAACGGCGGTTCGTTTACGATGCACGGCGGAACCGTCAGTGAAAATTCCGCAAAATACGGCGGAGGTGTGTGCAACGACTCAAAAATGACCGTTCACGGCGGTGATATCCTCGCAAACTATGCGCAGGAGAGTGGCGGCGGTGTCTATAATGCGGATAAATTGGTCATCAACGACGGAAAGATCGCGGGCAACACGGCAGGCACGTCCGGCGGTGGAATCGAAAACGATGGTATTTGTACGATGTACGGCGGTTCGATCGGCGGTGAGTTCACGGACGATGCGAATATGGCGTATCTCGGCGGCGGTGTTTGCGTATATAGCGGAACCTTCACGATGTACGGCGGTATCATTCAGAAAAACACGGGAGTTGACGGCGGCGGCATCGAAAACGAAGCCACACTCATTTTACAGGGTGGTACGGTATCCTATAATTTCGCAGCCGTGCAGGGAGGCGGTATCACCAACCGAGGAAATCTGAGACTGGAAGACGGCGCGAAGGTCGTCTCAAACGCTTCCGGAACGGGAGAAGGAGAGTATAAGGGCGCAGGCATCTATTGGATCGCAGGTGAATCTACTTCTGTTACGGTTTCCGGCGCAGTGACGGTAACGGGAAATACAACCAACGGCGAAGACGCAAATCTCGTCATTTGCGGAAGCGGTATCGTTTCCGCTTCCAACCTTTCGGAGCAAATAAAAATCGGATTTACCTTGCTCGGAAACAGTAAAAAGCTTGCCTCCGGTACTGTCGTTCAGTTCTTGGGGGAGGATGATATAGACGCAGATGAGCTTCTGTCCCTCTTTTGTTCTGACCACAAGAACTACGGATTGAAATATAAGAACGGCAGACTCGTTCTTTCCGAACAAAACGCCACGCTGATGATCGTCGCTTGCATTGCTGTTTTGGTGATCATCGCGGTAACAATCATCACGATCGCTTTCTCTCCGAAGAAGAAACGAAGATACAGATAACAGCTTTTTCCCGAGATTCAAAAATTTCGAGTAAAATTTGTGATATTGAACGAAAAAGATATGGTATATTATCCTTGACTTATGGAATTTTTTGTGATATAATGAAATTGTAATTGAATTCATTTCAAATTTTTCGCTTTGGAAAGGAGTCTCCTATGAAAATTATAACCATCAGTCGTGAATTCGGAAGCGGCGGCAGAAAACTTGGTGAAGCAATTGCCGATTACTTGGGCTTTGACTATTACGACCGCGAAATCATCACCGCTATCGCAAAAAATCAGGAACTCGAAGAAGCTTTCGTTGCCAATATCATGGACAAAAGCTTGAGAAACACCATTACACGCAAATTCCGCGCAAACGTTGGTGCTGACGAAGTTGCAGAGATTTCTCATCGCGACCTTCTTCTTGAAGAACAGAGAGTTCTCGAAGAGATCGCTAAAAAGGGCAGAGATTGCGTGATCGTCGGCAGACATGCGGATTTCCGTTTGAAAGATTACAATCCTTTCCGTATTTTCGTATGCGCTGATCTCGATGCAAGAATTGACAACTGTCTCTTCTATCAGGAAACCAACGGCGCAGATACCATCAAGCAGATCGCAAAGAACATTCAGAAGATCGACAAGGTTCGCTCTCACAACAACTTTGCGGTTACCGGTTACGAATGGGGCGATCCCGCTAATTACGACCTCGTGATCAACACGACGAAATGGCCGGAATTCGAAAGCATGGCTCCCGTATTCAGCGCGGTTGCTATGAAATGGTTCGAAAACCGCGAAAAATAATTCCGATACATAAACGATACGAAATAACAAAAGAGCCGGGCGGAATCCGCGCGGCTCTTTTGTTATGGTCGCCTCCGACAGCTTTTGATCTGCCGGAGGCGATTTGTTTTCTTTTGCTACGATATTTATGCGTGCATTTCTGCGATATCGTAGATGAGTCTTTCGGTCTTTGCCCAGCCGAGACAGGGGTCGGTAATGGACTTGCCATATACGCCTTCGCCGATCTTCTGTGCGCCGTCTTCGATGTAGCTTTCGATCATGAAGCCCTTGACAAGCTTCTTGATGTCTGCGTTATGGCGACAGCTGTGGAGAACCTCCTTGGCAATACGAATCTGCTCAAGATATTTTTTGCCGGAGTTTGCGTGGTTGGTATCAACGATGACGGCTTTGTTTGCAAGATCCTTTTCTGCATAAACCTCGCAAAGACGGAGAAGATCTTCGTAGTGGTAGTTCGGGAAGGAGTGTCCCTTATCGTCAACGTAACCGCGGAGGATCGCGTGCGCGAGGGGGTTACCGTGGCTCTGAACCTCCCAACCGCGATAAATGAATGCGTGAGAGTGCTGTGCGGCGGTGATTGCGTTCATCATGATGGAAAGGTCGCCGGAGGTGGGGTTCTTCATACCAACGGGAATATCGAGACCGGACGCGGTAAGCCTGTGCTGCTGATTTTCAACAGATCTGGCGCCGACTGCAACATAT
>JAZRLQ010000052.1:0-3943 GCA_045646925.1 Eubacteriales bacterium | reverse complement strand
ACGACATGGCTCCCATCCGACTTCGCAGACCACAAAAACCTTTCCTCCATTATTGAAAAAGATCTCATCGAAGATCCCGGTCTGAAGGCAACCCTTCTCGGTGACGGTTGCGGCTCCATGGCAGGCACCATGCTCGGCGTTTGTCCCAACACTACCTACGGCGAAAGCGTAGGCTGCGTCGCCGTTACGAAAAACGCCTCCGTTGCGACGATCACCATGACCGCATTCATGTGCATGATCCTCGCATTCTTCAGCCCCCTCACCACTCTTCTCCAGACAATCCCCAACTGCGTTATGGGCGGCGTTTGTCTCACCCTCTACGGCTTCATCGCCATCTCCGGTTTGAAAATGCTCAGAGAGGTTGAGCTTGACGATAGCAAGAACCTCTTCGTCATCGCGGCTATCCTCATCGCGGGCGTCGGCGGTCTCAGCATTCACATTCCCTACGCACTCTCCGCAAGCGGCGCGATCGAAAAGACCATTCAGATTACCCCCATCGCAACCGCACTGATCCTCGGTATCGTTACCAACGCAATCCTTACCCGCGTTGAAAACAGCAAAAAAGCAAATAAATAACGAAGAAAAAAGGAGAAAAACCATGAAGAATTACGACAATGTAGTTATTTTTAACCACCCGCTGATCAATCACAAGATCGCGATCCTCCGCAACGAAAAAACAAGCATGAAGGAATTCCGCGAGCTTGTAGAGGAGATCACAACCGTCATGACCTACGAAGCACTCAAGGACGTTCCCACCGTTGAAAAGGAAGTAAAAACCCCTCTCGAAATCTGTACGCAGCGTATCGTAGAGGATAACTCCATCGTAATCGTTCCCATTCTCCGCGCAGGTCTCGGCATGGTAAACGGCGTTCACGTTCTCTTCCCTCTCGCAAAGGTTGGCCACATCGGTATGTACCGTAACGAAGAAACTCTCGTTCCGGAAACCTACTACTGCAAATTGCCCCAGGGTATCGAAGACAAGTTCGTTCTTCTCGTAGACCCCATGCTTGCTACGGGCGGCAGCGCTTGCGACGCGATCCAGCTTCTCAAGGAAAAGGGCTGCAAGAACATCAAGTTCATGGCGATCCTCGGCGCGCCCGAAGGCGTTGCTCGTCTCGCTGAAACCCATCCCGACGTCAAGATCTACGTATCCACTCTCGACCGTTGCCTCAACGAGCACGGTTACATCCTCCCCGGTCTCGGTGACGCGGGCGACCGTCTCTTCGGAACCAAATAAGCTAATTCAAGCAAAAAGCACATACGGAAGCTTGCTTCCGTATGTGCTTTTTTAGTCTCTTCTTAAATGACGATCTCGAAGACGTTATCCGATTTTTTGGAGAAGGAGATTGGATATTTTCGGACAAATGAGAAAAATTTTCAGATAACGTCAAAAAAACACCTCTCGCCTGTTGACTTTACAACAAGTTCGTGGTACAATAAGCCTATCTTGTTGTCTTTACAACAAGATGTTTGAAAAAGAGAGGTAAAGTAATGATGTTTATATTGAAAAAAATCGGTTGCCGCGCGTTCCAGATCGCTTTCCGCGCGGTGCTTCCCATTCTCCCCTACCGCGAGCCGAAGGTGATCTCCTCCTGCGCGGCGCTCGGTGAAGTGTTCGAAGAAGAACGTGTAAGCTCGGTCCTCGTCGTGACCGACGCGGGTATCGTGAAAAACGGTTTGCTCAGTCCTTTGGAGGACGCGCTGAAAGCAGGCGGCGTGCGCTACTGCGTCTACGACCGCACGCAACCGAATCCGACCGTCGCAAACGTGGAGGAGGCTCTGCAGATCTATCAAAAGAACGAATGCGACACGTTGATCGCCATCGGCGGCGGCTCCTCGATGGATTGCGCCAAGGCGATCGGCGCACGCGCGGTCTATCCGAAAAAATCGCTCGAGAGCATGGGCGGCATTCTGCGCGTGCTTCGCAGGCTTCCCACGTTGATCGCGATCCCGACGACCGCAGGCACGGGAAGCGAAACGACCTTGGCGGCGGTCATCACCGACAGCGAAAAGCACCGCAAATACGCGTTGATGAGCTTCCCTCTGATCCCGCACTACGCCGTTCTCGACGCGGAGCTGACCTATACTCTGCCGCCGCACCTGACCTCCACCACGGGCATGGATGCGCTGACGCACGCGGTCGAGGCGTATATCGGACGATCCACGACGAAGGAAACCCGCGCGCTTGCGCTCGAAGCGACGAAGCTCGTTTTCGATAACGTCGAAAGAGCATACGCAAACGGAACCGACCGCGAGGCGAGAGAAAATATGCTCCACGCGGCGTATAAGGCGGGACTCGCATTCTCAAAATCCTACGTCGGCTACATCCACGCCGTCGCGCACTCCATCGGGGGCAGATACGGAACGCCTCACGGACTTGCAAACGCGGTCGTCATGCCATACGTTCTGTCCGCTTACGGAAAAAGCGCTCACAAAAAGCTCCACCATCTCGGCGTTGCCGCAGGCGTTTGCACGAAGGACGAAGCAGAGAGCGAGGGCGCAAAAAGATTCATCGATGCCGTAAGAGAGCTGAATTGGAACATGGCGATCCCAAGCAAGCTCACGGGTATCCGAAAGGAAGACATTCCCGAAATGGCGTCTCACGCCGAAAAGGAGGCAAACCCGCTCTACCCCGTGCCGAAGCTGATGACGAAGGACGAGCTGGAGGTCTTCTACTATCAGGTGGGAGGGATCGTTTGAACGCTCCGCCCCGGATAACAAAAAGGAAGAAGAATTCGCGGAATTCTTCGTCCTTCTCTTTTCAGACTATTATTTCAAATTTTCGTACCCGTTTTTCTCGCAATATTCGTCGAGAGAAACGACCGTGCCCTCGTGTCTGGATTCCTCTGCCGCAAAGCCGATCATATGGTTTGCGACGGAAACGCCGATCTCTGCGACGGAATTGCCGGTATAGGTTCCCGTGAGATAATCGTACATATCACAGATAATACCGAAGTCGCCGCCGCCGTGACCGCCGACGATGGACTCGTCCGTTTCGAGAACGGGATATTCGTTCCACTTCCAATCCTTGAAGGTGAACACACGGATGAATTTACCGGAAGCATACGCCGTGATCTCGCCCTTCGTTCCGAAAACGCGAATGTGTCTGCCGCCCGAGTTGAAGGCGTTGACGGTGAGGTGAGCGGTCACGCCGTCCGCAAATTCCATGCTCACGATCTGATGGTCGACCATGTCGTTGTTAGCATGGTAAACGCACAGACCGTAATCCGTGCGGTGCAAAGCCTCGCGAAGCTCCTCGTCGGTGAAATCGGGGTGCGTGCCGACCTGCTTTTTGAAGATATCCTTCCACGGAAGTCCCTCGGGACCCTCGATATAGAGTCTTTCGCTGTTATAGGGGCAGTCTGCGGCGTACGGACAGTTGCCGTCAATGCATTTCTTCGGCGCGCCCTCGGGAGCGTTTGCGGAGGTGAAGTGCGTGAGACTGCCGAACGAAGCGATCTTCTTGCAGGGCTTCGCGATCAGCCATTGGAGCATATCGAGGTCGTGGCAGGTCTTCGCAAGGATAAGCGGTGTCGCTTCCTTTTCAGAGTGCCAGTTTCCGCGCACGAAGCTATGCGAAAAATGAACGCTTCCGATCGATTCCACCTGATCGATGGAGACAACTTCACCGATCACGCCGCTTTCGATGAGCGATTTCATCTTCTTGAAAAAGGGCGTGTAGCGAAGAACGTGGCAAACGAGAACGGAAACGCCGTTCGCCTTCGCCGCATTGGCGATGTCGGTGCATTCCTTCACGGTCTGCGCGACGGGCTTTTCCAAAAGAAGATCGTATCCGAGGGAAATGGCTTTCATCGCGGGACCGTAATGGAGGTCATCCGATGTGGCGATCACCACCATATCCGCCATTTTGGGGAGCGCCAAGACGTCCTTCCAATCGGTGAAGCACATATTTTCGGGAATATCGAACATTTCCTTGATGACG
>JAZRLQ010000051.1:0-5186 GCA_045646925.1 Eubacteriales bacterium | reverse complement strand
CAACGCGGGGTTTGATCGTACCGAAATAATGATCGTCAAGCTCCTGACCTTTGGGTGCGCGGGAACCGAAAAGCGTTCTGCCCGTGAAGATCAGGTCGGGACGTTTGTTATAAATCTCCCTGTCAACGAGGAAATATTCCTGTTCGGGACCGACCGTGGTTTTGACGGAAGTCACGTTTTCATTTCCAAAAAGACGAACGATGCGCATCGCCTGACGGTTGAGCGCTTCCATCGAACGAAGCAGAGGCGTATTTTTATCGAGTGCGTCGCCCGCAAAGGAGCAGAACGCCGTGGGAATGCAGAGAACGCCGTTTTTTACGAAGGCGTAGGAGGTGGGGTCCCATGCGGTATAGCCGCGCGCCTCGAAGGTTGCGCGAAGACCGCCGGAAGGGAAGGAGGACGCGTCGGGCTCACCCTGAACGAGCTCTTTTCCGGAAAATTCCATGATGACACGACCGGCATCGTCGGGAGAAATAAAGCTGTCGTGTTTTTCGGCAGTGATGCCCGTCATCGGCTGGAACCAATGCGTATAGTGTGTGGCGCCGCGTTCGATCGCCCAATCTTTCATAGCGTTTGCGACGACGTTTGCAACAGTGATGTCCAGACTTCTGCCATCCTTGATGGTTCTGAGCATCGCTTTGTAAGTTTCCTTGGGCAGACGTGCGCGCATGGTTATGTCGTCAAATACGTTGGAGCCGAAATACTCGGGAACCATTTTTGCGATCGTATCCATAAAAATAAACCTCCATAACTGAGAAAAGGCGAAAAGCGAAGGATCCGTTTTCCGCCGAATAGCTTCAAAAATAATAAAATTACTTCTTATTATAAACGATATATAAATGCTTGTCAATATTTTTAAAAAGAATCCCTTCGAAAATCCCGATTTTATCGGCCGAAAATGGCTATGCGGAGCGCATTTCCGAACCGTGTCGAAATAAGACGAACGAATCTGCTTGAATTTTTGCGTCCCAAAGGCTAAAATAGAATCAGAAGATAAAAAAGGAGAGGGCATACAAATGATGATACCGGATCGATCCTCCGTTGTATTGACGGAAAGCAGAACGCGCGAAAGTTATACGACTTGTTTTCGTTTGATCAGAACGGTCGATATTTTTCAGGAGGCGGAGATCTTCTCCGTGTTTTTGACGACGGAATGCGAAGGCGCTCGCGCGGAGGATTTCGTGTATGACGTGGCGCGCGATTTTCATGAGGCAAAGCGGTTTTTTGAGCGGATCTGCGACGACGGCGCGTTCGCGTGGAATCTGCGGGAATGCGCGGATGATCTTCTCGGAGCCTTGACAGTATAATTTTTGAAACATTCGAAAAAACTGTCTTTTTACTCTTGACAAACATGGGAATCTCTGCTATAATGATTGGCGTTAATCAAACATTATAGTATAGATGGAGAAGTACTCAAGTGGCCGAAGAGGCGTGACTCGAAATCTCGTAGGACGTGAAAGCGTCGCGTGGGTTCAAATCCCACCTTCTCCGCCAGAAAACAGCACACATTTGTCTACCAAGACAATGTGTGCTTTTTTCAACGAAATTCGCCTTTGGCGAGTGAAATATGGCTCCGCCATGTGAAATAGCTCCGCTGTGAAATATTTGCTTCGCAAATGTGAAGGGGCGAATTTCATTTCACATTGCGACAGTAGGGAGCAATATTTCACAATTCACGGAGTGAATTATTTCACATTCGGCGTATGCCGAATATTTCACTTGAAATGCTGACGATTTTATGATATAATAAACTCACCGGTAAATAAGAATATGTAGAACAGTTAGAAAAATTTGAATTTAGCAAAAAGATAATGAAGGCTCTTTGCCTTTAATAACTCTTCCAACCTAACTCTGCAGAATGGAGAATATATATGCAAATATTAAATCTATGCCTTCTTGTCGCACAAGTATTAATACTTTTGGCTATTTGTCTTTTAGCTTGGCAAATCTGGTCTCTTCTGAGACGCAAGGATATTCCTGAAGACACACAGCTGACAGAAGCGCAAATTAGATTTGTTGTTATCCGTTTGCGTTTTATCGTTATTTTTCTCGCAATTGGAGCAATTTTAGGTGTTGTACAAGCCATTTTACGCTTTGTGAACTTGTATTTTTCTTAACCATCTATGTGGGCAACAAATTAATATCAAATTCCAATTTATCGAACAGATTCACAGGTAAAAACCACGCACCTTTTCTGCGTTTTTACCTATTCCTACGCACCGTTTATGCGTTTTTTGAATGAAGCGCGCCTTTGGCACATGAAGACGCTTCGCTAATGAAGCAGCCTTCAGCTATGAAGCGTGGCTTCGCCACATGAGGACGCGCGCTTCGCTTCTTGTTCCGCTTGCGGAACACTTCATGCGAGCGTAGCGAGTGCTTCATATCGCCGTGAGGCGATGCTTCATTTGACAAACAAAAATAAATACGATATAATCATATCGAAAGAGGTGATGTTATGAGAAACGACAAATTATCTATTCAATCTATGGATTTCGCAGTATCCATTATTAATCTCGTGAAATCACTCAAAGAAAAACGTGAGTCCATTGTATCCATCAATGAAAAGCGAAAGAAGCGAACATCCAAACAGATGTTCGCTTTTCGTTTAAACAACAGCGGCTTCATGGCCGCAATAGATTTCTTCAAATTCGAGAAGCGCTTTGTCGTGGATATAATGCGCGTTTCTTTCGCTCATTCGTCCGCACGCGATTGCAATATCCGGCCATGACTCGCCGAGAATGTATCGTCTGCGCATGATTGCGCGCGCGACGGGGTCTGCCAGACAGTCGATCATCTTCGTCGCGAGGATCTTTTGCTCGTTCATTGACTGAATCAGCTGAGACAGCTCGTCGGAGCGTTGACAGATCTTCTGGATAAATTTCGAATTGTTGTGATAGCTGCCGAGATGGCGTTTCCAATATTCAAGCTCGTCGCTTTTTTCGTCGATCTGTAATTGGAGCTTTGAAAGCTGGTATAAAAACTGTTTGCCTTGCATATTTTGTGTGGTCATAGGGACTCCTTTCGTATCGTTTATATAATGGTATTTTGTTCTTAAAACACGAACATTAGTTCTGTATATATTATAATACACGATCGTCTGTTTGTCAATGGCTGACTGGAAAAATATTGGGTTTTTTCATATATTTTCAAAATAAAAACGAAATCCGCGCAAAAAGCTTGGATTTCGTTTTTGTTTGCGTATAAAAGACGATCAAGCGTTCTCCTTTTTTGCAATAGCAAAAACGGCAAGGAAGCCGAGCAATGCGAGAAGCGGCGCGAACAGAAGATTCCATCCGGTCAGCATTTGCGCGGGGAACAGCTCGGGCAGAGATCCGAGAATAAAGCCGAACACGATCAGATAGGTTGCGGTGGGATATTTTTTCATAGCGCGTTCGATCAGACTCGTCGTCAGAAGAATGCCTCCCATCGTGCCGATCACGAGCGGAGCAAAGGAGAGAAGCGTCATGATATCCAGCGCGTCGACCGCGGCGGTCAGTTTTTCGTAAACGCCGAGCACGAGAAGCATTTGGGACACGCTGATGCCGGGCAGAACGAGCGCAACGGCGATCACGATGCCTCCGAGAAGCTGAATGACGACACCTGCGATGACGGCAAGAACGCCGTTCCCGCGGATCTCAAAAATACCTTCGGGAATCAGAGTGATCAGCAGCGCGCAGACGATGCCAATGATCGGATAAAGGAAAACGGGAATACCGACCTTTTTAACCTTTGCCTCGCGGAAGATCATGGGGGCGCAACCGGCTACCGCGCCGAGAAAGAAGTATCGCGTGGGAATGGAAAAGTGCGTCAGTGCAAGCGTGATCAGCTTCGCGACCAGAAAGAGTCCGAGAACAGCACCGAGCATGAATTTGATCAGAAACGCGAGACTTTCCTTGAACGTGCCTTTTCGGAAAATGCCGTTGACGGAAGAGATCAATCTGTCGTAAATGCCGAGGATCATCGCCATCGAGCCGCCGGAAACGCCGGGGACCGTCATCGTGCCGCCGATCCACGCGCCGCAAGCCGCCGTGTATACGGTGTCCTTCATATTTTGTTTTTTCATGGGATATGTCCTTTCGTAAGGGGATTTTAACGAATGTTTCTTATATATATTAAACCTGTTTTGAAAAAATTACAAGAGGGGTTTTTCAAATTTTTAATTCTTGTGCAGTTTTATCATATTGTAGAAAGATAATTTTGAGAAAATACACAAATGAAAAAAATATAGTAAAAATAGCAAAAATTTCTTGACAAATGCCCCCGATATCTATATAATATTGTATGTGTCTGCGAGATTGTATACAAGAATACAAAACGCGAGAGACTGAAAAGATATCATTGAGTAAAATCATTTATTGATATAACTAATTTTTACAACCATAGAAAGGAATCCCCCTATGATCGCAAAAAACCCCGCCAGCAATCTGCTCGAGCAGTCGCAATATAAATATTCTCTGCAGGACGTGGAAAAGCCCAACCTGTACAGAGAGATCTATCCCTACGATGAGATCCCGAAGATCGCCTTCAACCATCGTCGCGTGCCGCTGAATATGCCGCACGAGATCTGGATCACGGATACGACCTTCCGCGATGGACAGCAGTCCCGCGCACCCTATTCCGCGCAGCAGATCGTTGACATTTATAAAATGCTCGCCCGTCTCGGCGGACCGAACGGTCTGATCCGTCAGAGTGAATTTTTCGTTTATACCAAAAAGGACAGAGAAGCGGTAGAGAGGTGCATGGATCTCGGTTATCAGTTCCCTGAGATCACGACCTGGATCCGCGCGAAAAAGGAAGACTTCGCGCTCGTCAACGATATCGGTATCAAGGAAACGGGTATTCTCGTCAGCTGCTCCGACTATCACATCTTCAAAAAGCTCGGTATGACTCGCGCGCAGGCGATGGAGCATTATCTGACCGTCGTCAAGCAGGCGTTCTACGCAGGCATTCGTCCCCGTTGCCATCTGGAAGACATTACGCGCGCCGACTTCTACGGCTTCGTCGTTCCGTTCGTAAACGCGCTCACGGAGCTTTCCAACGAAACGGGTATTCCCGTCAGAATCCGTATGTGCGATACGATGGGATACGGCGTTCCTTATTCCGGCGTTGCGCTCCCCCGAAGCGTACCGGGCATCGTATACGGTCTGCACCACTATTCCGACGTTACCGCCGAAATGCTTGAATGG
>JAZRLQ010000050.1:0-29210 GCA_045646925.1 Eubacteriales bacterium | reverse complement strand
ACAGATGTTGCTATGCCCGACATTTCTTTATTGCCGCCGCTTGCCAATTTGTTTAACGTAAGTACCGATTATCTTCTTGGGATGGAAACATATCAAAAGGATTTGAGAAAAGCGGAATTTGACGAAGCATTCCACAAATATTGGGAACACGACGACAAAGAAAAGAATTATCAAATCGCCCTGCGTGCGGTTGCTGAATATCCGGGAAATATGGAATACGTGGAATGGTTAGCATCGGCAGAATATTATGTTGCTATACCGACCTCGGATAATAGTGAATATACTCGTTTGCTTGAAAGTTCAGCAAAACATTATAAATTGGTTTTGGATAACACCAAGGATTCAAAATTATATTCCAAATCGTTGTTCGGAATCGTTCTGGCACTTAGTTGTAATCAAAAAAAGAACGAAGCCAAGCAATACGCTATGTTAGAAGAGAACGAGGAAAAAAGAGATGAACTGCTTTGTTGGTGCTTGGAGGGTGAAGAAAGGAAAAAGCATTGTCAACACCTTGCGAATACAAAGCTAAACAGCTTTCTCTTCCAACTAAAATTCGGTCAAGACTCAATAGAAGTGTATGACGCCGTTGAAAAAATACTGAATATTATGTTTCCGGACGGTAATTTTCAGTATTATCACAATACCTTGCAATACAATTCTATTGGCAAAGCCTTGTGCTTCTGCAAAACACAACAATATGACTGTGTATTGGAAGAACTGAAAAAAGCAAGGTATCATGCGGAAGAAATGACAAAAGTAAATCACCAAAAGACAATAAAGTTCACAGCTCCGCTATTTTCACTTATCGAAGAAGAGCGTTCCGTTACGGATTCAGGTGTAACTGATGTTGATGATTTCATTCGCTGTTTGAATAACAACCGTTGCTTTGATCCTATCAGGGAAAAAGAGGATTTTAAAACTTTGATGACATCATAATCCAACTTTCTTCTCGTGCCGGGCATTGCTTTTGTGGACACAAAAGCAATGCTTGTCAGGAAAAGCAGACGGACTTCCGAGGCGAACAAATCAAAGCCTCCCTACAGTACACACAAAAAAGCGGGAGTAATATCCTCCCCTACATTGAAAAAATTGAATATCGCCGTAGGGGAGGCTATCAGCCTCCTGCTTTATTTTTGATTCCTATAAATTCTGCTCCATGGCAGGCGCCCCTTGCGGAGCCTGCTTTTCTTATGACGGTTTTTTCTTGACAAATCGTCTTTCGGAATATATAATGAAAGAAAAAGATCTATTTTGGAAAGGATACGGATGATGGAACGTTATGACGTAACGGGCATGAGCTGCGCGGCTTGCAGCGCCCGCGTGGAAAAGGCGGTTCTGGCGGTGGATGGTGTGCGGAGCTGTTCGGTCAATCTGCTGACAAATTCCATGACTGTTGACGGGACGGCAAGCGACGAGGCGATCGTCGCGGCGGTCAGCGAAGCCGGATACGGCGCTTCGCTCAAAAACGGCGCGAACGAAGCTTCGGGAAAGAAAGAGAGCCTTCGCGACACGGAAACGCCGCTGATGAAGAAGAGACTGTTTTCTTCGCTCATTTTTCTGGCGCTTTTGATGTACGTTTCGATGGGACACGTGATGTGGGGCTTTCCGCTTCCCGCCGTTCTTGCGGAAAATCCGCTTGCGATCGGACTTTTGCAGCTTCTTCTCTGCGCGATCGTGATGGTGATCAATCAGAAATTTTTTATAAACGGGACGAAGGGCGTTCTGCACGGCGCGCCGAATATGGATACGCTCGTCGCTCTCGGCTCGGGCGCATCGTTCGTGTATAGCGTGTACGTTTTATTTGCGATGACGGCTTCGCATACGGGCGGTGATCATACCGCCGTCGTGCACGGTCTGCACGATCTGTATTTTGAGTCGGCGGCAATGATCCTCGCTTTGATCACCGTCGGAAAAATGCTGGAGGCGCGCGCGAAGGGGAAAACGACGGACGCGCTTGCCGGTCTGATGGCGCTCGCGCCGAAGACGGCGACGGTGCTTCGGGACGGTGCGGAGGTGACCGTTTCGATCGAAGCCGTAAAAAAGGGAGACGTTTTTATCGTTCGACCGGGAGAGCATATTCCCGTTGACGGCGTTGTCGTCGAAGGCGGAAGCGCCGTGAATGAATCCGCGTTGACGGGAGAAAGCATTCCCGTCGACAAATCGGTCGGGAATACCGTTTCCTCGGGAACGGTGAACGCGTCGGGCTTTCTCAAATGCGAGGCGACGAGAGTTGGAGAGGATACCACTCTTTCGCAGATCGTCCGTATGGTCAGCGACGCGTCCGCAACGAAAGCACCGATCGCAAAGATCGCTGACAAGGTTTCGGGGATTTTCGTTCCGAGCGTGATCGCGATCGCTGTGATCGCCTTTGCCGCTTGGCTTCTTGCGGGAGAATCCGTCGGATTTGCGCTTTCGATGGGAATTTCCGTTCTCGTCATCAGTTGCCCCTGCGCGCTCGGCTTGGCAACGCCCGTCGCGATCATGGTTGCAACGGGAAAGGGCGCGAGAAACGGTATTCTTTTCAAGACCGCGGCTTCCCTGGAGGAAGCGGGCAGGGTAAAGACGGTCGTTCTCGACAAAACGGGAACGATCACCTGCGGCGCGCCCAAGGTCGTTTCCATCGTTTGCGCGGACGGCGTTTCGGAAAACGAATTGCTTTCTATGGCGTATACGCTGGAAAAGAACAGTGAGCATCCGCTCGCGAAGGCGATCCGCGAAAAAGCGGAATCGATCGGTCTGCAAGCGGCGGATATTTCCGATTTTGAGGTCTATCCCGGAAACGGCTTGTCCGCAAAATGCGGCGGAGACACGCTTTTCGGAGGAAATCTTTCTTATATCGCCTCGAAGGCAGACGTGTATGAGGATATGGAACTTGTCGCAAGAAGACTTGCCGACGAGGGAAAAACGCCTCTTTTCTTTGCGAAAAACGATCGTCTGATCGGGATCGTCGCCGTGGCGGACGTGATCCGCGAGGATAGCCCCGCCGCGATCCGAGAATTGCGCGCGATGGGTATCCGCGTCGTTATGCTGACGGGTGATAACGAACGCACCGCCGCCGCGATCGCAAGAGAGGTCGGCGCAGACGAGGTGATCGCGGGCGTACTGCCCGACGGAAAAGAAGAGGTGATCCGAGAGCTTTGCAAAAAGGGCAAGGTCGCCATGGTCGGTGACGGCATTAACGATGCGCCCGCGCTGACGAGAGCGGATATCGGCATTGCGATCGGAGCGGGTACGGATATCGCTATCGACGCGGCAGACGTCGTTCTTATGAAGAGCCGTCTTTCCGACGTTCCCGCCGCCATCAAGCTCAGCCGCGCGACACTTCGGAATATTCATGAAAATTTGTTCTGGGCGTTTTTCTACAACGTGATCGGCATTCCGCTTGCGGCGGGGGCATGGTATCCGCTTTGGCAGCTGAAGCTCAGTCCCATGTTCGGCGCGGCGGCAATGAGCCTTTCCAGCTTTTGCGTAGTAACCAACGCGTTGCGGCTCAATTTCGCAAAGATCCGCAATACGAAAGATAATATTATAAAAACGGAGGAAAATAAAATGGAAAAAACGATGAAGATCAAGGGTATGATGTGCAAGCATTGCGAAGCAAGAGTAAAAAATTGCCTCGAAGCATTGCCCGAGGTTGCCGAAGCTGTTGTCAGCCACAAGAAGGGCACGGCAAAGCTTACGCTTTCCGCGGAAATCACGGATGAAGCACTCAAAAAGACCGTTGAAGATCAGGGTTATCCCGTGCTTGAAATCAAATAAGAATGAAAATGCCGACGCATCCGCGTCGGCATTTTTGATGGGAGGATTCAGTTTTGATTTTTCGGGAACCGAGTGCCGCAGAAAATGCAGAAGAGCGTTTCCTCGGGGGAGAATTCTCCGCAGGAGGCGCATTTTTTCATGCTTTTGAAGCGGTTTTCATGGAATTCACGGACGAGCGTAAGTACACCCTCGTCGAGAACGCCGTCGATGACGGCGGCTTCGATGACGGAATCGGAGATGCGGACGTATTTCATCAGAACGGCAAGAAAATGCCAATCGAGCTCTCCGCGGATGATCTTGTCGAACAGAGAAAGCTTCGCGGAAAAATTCATGAAGGGAAGCACCTTTTCCAGAAGCTCCGTGTTGAGACTTTGAAAATCCGAGGATTCGAGCAGCTCCCAAAAGCCTCTGTCGCTCATATAGGAAAAGAGCGAGGCGAGATTGGAGATATCGATCCCTTGCGCCGCGAATCCCTGTATCGCGCGGTCAAGCGCGCTTGGCTTCAGAAGAGGCGCGATGTTTTCCAACTCGTGAATATTGCAATGACAAGCACGGAGATCCTTGCCGAGCGCGGCGTTTTTCAGAAGCTCCTGCTCGCCGTCGGTGGGAGAACCCGCGCCGATCAGCTCATCAATGGAGAGATTGAAGATTTCCGCGATCTTGACCAGAATGGAAATGTCGGGGAAGCTGTCTCCTTTTTCGTAGCGGGAGATCGCCTGACGCGTGAGATTCAATTTGTCGGCAAGCTCGGATTGCGTCATGTCGGCGTTGCGGCGAAGCGTGGATAGGTTTGCGCAGAAAAGATCGGCATCAAACATGGGAAAACGTCCTTTCTCCTGTGGCGAGGATGGTATGCGATGTGTAAAAATCGTGTGTTTATTTATATACAACGGCGTCGTTGCCGAGGATCATCTGCAGAAGACGATACATATTGGGCATGAGCTGCGTGTCTCTGCCGAC
The DNA here is from genome assembly GCA_045646925.1 of Eubacteriales bacterium. Lineage (GTDB taxonomy): Bacteria > Bacillota > Clostridia > Oscillospirales > CAG-272 > QALR01. The sequence continues at coordinate 24,491 of JAZRLQ010000050.1, read as the reverse complement.
TGCCTTCACGTACTTTTTCGTGGAGCCGTCGAAGAAAACGACGGGTGTCGTTCCCTCGAAGATCTCGAGCAGACTGCAGGCGCGGCGGCATTCTTCGCTCTGCATATGAGGTACTTTGAGATACAGTGTTTTTTGCTTTTGCGTGGAAGTCGGTTGAACCGGTTGAACCGGTTGCGCGGAGGGCGTCTTTGCGGGGGCTTCGGCGCGGTTCTTTGCTTCGGTTACGCTATCGGGAATATGTCTTTTCTGCGGGAGCTGCTTTTCAAGCGGAACAGCTTCTCCCGTGAATTTTTCCTGCAGGATCTCGATGGCGGATACGAGAAGCTTCGGGGCGCTGTCTTCCGAAACGGAAAGCTCTCCGATCGCCGCGATGGGCGTGTCGGCAGAAAGCAAATACGTGTATTTTTCCAAAATCTTGGGGAAAATAACGAGCTCCGTTTCACCGAAACGGTCTTCGATCGTGACGAACGCCATCGGCGCGCCTGCGCGTGTCTGCTTATTGACTCGGGATGTGATCATGCCCGCGACGGTAACGGTCGAGCGATCCTTGTATGTATGGCCGACGTCTTCATCCTCGGAGATCAGCGCGCCGAGCGATTCTTCTGCGCCGAGCGCGCGCGCGTGCGCCTTGTAATCGTCGAACGGGTGGCCCGAGAAATACATACCCATGCTCTCTTTTTCCTGATAGAGTCTTTCCTTTGTGGAAAGCTCAGGCATATCGGGATAAGTATAGTCGGTTTCGGGATAATCGTCCTCTGCGGTGAAATTGCCGATGGTGAAGAGGTCGAACTGTCCCTCGACTTTGCCGCGGTTCTTTTTCACGTAGATATCAATGATTCTCTCGTATTCGGAAAGAAGCGCGGAACGCTTCGTGCCGAGTGAGTCGAACGCGCCGCTTTTGATCAGACTTTCGACCTGTCTTTTGTTTAGCTCGCGGCTGCTCATGCGCGAAATGAAGTTTTCGAACGAGGTGAATTTTCCCGAGGAGCGCTCGTTCATGACTTCAAGCAGGAAGTTTCTGCCGACGTTTTTCACGCCGAGAAGTCCGAAACGGATCGCGCGCTTTCCGTTATGCTCGATCACGCTGTAAAGCTCACGGCTTTCGTTGATATCGGGGCCGAGAACGTGTACCTTCATTTTTTGCGCCTGATCGATATAGACGGCGGTCTTCGTCATATTGCCAAGCACGGAGGTGAGCAAAGAGGCGAGATATTCGCAGGGATAATGCGCTTTCAGATACGCTGTGCGGTAAGAGGTGTAGGCGTAAGCGGTGGCATGGCTTTTGTTGAAGGCGTATGCAGCGAAGGAGGACATCGTGTCGAAGATCTCTGTTGCGACCTCTTCGGAAATGCCCGCCTTGATCGCGCCATGGCAGATCTCGTTTCCGTTTGCGTCCTTTTCACCGAAAATGAAGGCGTGTCGTTCGTTTTCCATTTCTTTCGCCTTCTTTTTGGACATGGCGCGGCGAATGATGTCGGCTCTGCCGTAAGAGAAGCCGGCGATGTCGCGGCAGATGTTCATGACCTGCTCCTGATACAGAATGCATCCGGAGGTCTCGTCCAGAATCTTTTTGAGCTGTGGCGCGCTATATTTGATCTTGCTTGGATCGGCGCGGTATTCGAGAAATTTCGGTATGGAATCCATCGGTCCCGGTCGGTAGATGGAGATGGCGAGGATGATATCCTCCAGACAGAAGGGGCGCATGGCGGTGAGCATTTTTCGCATACCGCCCGATTCGAGCTGGAAAATACCGTCGGTCTTGCCCGAGGAGATCAGCTCGTAGGTCTGTTTATCGTCAAACGGCACGCGTCGGAGATCGAAATCCGGCTCACGGAGGCGGATCTGCTTCTCCGTGTCGGACATGATCGTGAGGTAACGGAGTCCGAGGAAGTCGAATTTCAGAAGACCGAGCTGTGCGATGGTATCCATCGGGAATTGCGTGAGGATCATTTCGTCGTTGACGGCGACGGGCGCGTATTCGTGGACGGGCTTGTCCGTGATGACGATGCCCGCGGCGTGCGCGGAGGGGTGTCGGGGCATGCCCTCGAGCGCCTTGGAAATATCGACGAGACGGCGTACGCTTTCGCTCGTTTCGTACATATCGCCCAGCGGTCCCGACATGGCATCCTCGATGGTGACGTGGAGATCGCCCGGGATCGCTTTGGCAACGACGTCGACCTCGGCGTAGCTCATGCCGAGAACTCTGCCGACGTCACGGATGACGGCTTTTGCGGCGAGCGTTCCGAACGTGGAAATACCGCAGACGTGATCCTTGCCGTATTTTTCGGAGACGTATTCGATGACCTCTCCGCGCCTATCATAGCAGAAGTCCGTATCAAAGTCGGGCATACTGACGCGCTCGGGGTTCAGGAAACGCTCGAACATGAGGTTGAAGCGGATGGAGTCCACGTCCGTAATGCCGACGAGATAGGCGACGAGACTTCCCGCGCCCGAGCCTCGCCCGGGACCTGTGGGAATGGAAACGCTCTTCGCATAGCGGATGAAGTCCGCGACGATCAGATAGTATTCCGCGTAGCCCATGCCCGTGATGACGGAAAGCTCGTATTCGATCCTTTCGAGGTAAACTTCGATGGAATGCTCCTCGGTGAAAACGATCTCACCGTCTGCGACCTTTTTCTCGAAGCCTTCCACGGTCATGCGTCGCAGATAATTTTCGGGTGTTTCCCCCGTGGAGGGACGGAAGCGGGGGAGATAGAGCTGGGAAAAATCGAAGTCGAAGCTGCAGAGATCCGCGATCTTTTGCGTATTTTCGATCGCATCGGGGAATTTTTTGAAAAGCGCTTGCATTTCTTCTTCGCTTTTCATATAGAATTCATCCGTTTCGAAGCCGAATGGTCTGCCGTCGGCAATTTTGTTTCCCGTTTGTATGCACATGAGGACGGCTTGCGTGTCCGCATCGTTGCGGCGGAGATAATGAACGTCGTTGGTGGCGACGAGCGGGATCCTCGTTTCCTCCGAGAGAGCGAGGAGAGCATTGTTGACTGCCTTTTGCTCTGCTATGCCGTGATCCTGAATTTCGAGATAATAGCTATCCTTTCCGAACAGCTTTTGCATGGAGAGCGCGTGCGCCTTGGCTTTCTCATACTCTCCGTTTATAAGCAGACGGGGAATATATCCCGCAAGACACGCGGAAAGACAGATCAGTCCCTCGCTATGCTCCGAGAGCAGATCGAGGTCAATGCGCGGCTTCGAGTAGAAGCCCTCCGTGTAAGCCTTTGAGACCATATATATGAGGTTTTTATATCCGACCTCGTTTTTTACGAGAAGGACCAGATGGTAGCGGGCGCTATCCGCCTCGTGTCGCTTATCGAAGCGGGAGCCTGCGGCTACGTAGACCTCACATCCGATGATCGGCTTTACGCCGTATTCCTTGCAGGCGCGGTAAAAATCCACGACACCGTACATGGCGCCGTGATCGGTGATCGCGACGGCGGTCTGTCCCAGCTCCGAAGCGCGCCTCGGGATATCGCGTACACGGCAAGCGCCGTCAAGCAAACTGTATTCACTGTGCAGATGAAGATGAACGAAGGGCATAGTCGGTCCTTTCTTTTGTACTGGAATTTACTTGATTTTCGAATTTTGCAAGCGCGGAAACGATCATTCCGCTTCCTGCAGAGATTTGTGGAGCGCGAGGATCTTTTGCAGACGTTTGCTGACCTGCGATTTGGAGATAGGGGGATTTTCGAGATCGGCAAGCTCTGCGAGCGTGAGCGTATCGTTTTCCACGCGGAGCTTCGCCGTCTGCTTCAGCTCGGGGGAAAGCTTGTCGAAATCGCCGCTTTCCATCAAGCTCTGGATCGCGTCGACGTAGATGCTGGAGGCGGTAATGCTTTTCGTGATATTGGCAATGTCGCAATTCTTTTTGCGGTTGACGTCGTTGGTTTTTTCCTTGAGCATTTGGGCGTTGAAGATGGCGAAGGACGCCGTGTTCGCGCCGATATAGGAAAGGAAATATTCAATGCTTTCCGTATCTCTGTAATAAATGATCTGATTTCCTCTGCGTACGGAAAGCTTGGGCAGACGGAAATGCTTCGTCAAAGCGGTCGCGCTGTCGCAAGCGACGTCGGCGTCGACGGTGGAAAGCTCGATCCGTCCCGGTTTGTCGGGAGGATTGACGAAACCGGAAGCGAGAAACGCTCCTCTGAAAAACATATTATCGCATTTTTTGCAAGAGAAAAAGCGGGTGATCGGCTCGTCGCCGTCCGCTTTGACCGTCAAGTGCCGTATGCGCTCGAAGTTTTCTCCCGAAAGCTCGGTCTTGTAAGCGGCGCCTGCTCGTTTGGCTTCGACATGAATACCTGCGACGGTGGCGAGAGCGCTTGCGAACATATCGGAAACTTCTTTCGTGTCCGTTTTGAAGGTCAATATATTTTCGTCTGTGATGGGAGAAAAATGGAGCATTCCCGCCAGACAAGCGGTAAGACAACAGTTTTTAACGATGGTCTCTTGTGCGAGAGTGGATTTTGTATCGCCTGAAAAAGACATTGTGATCTCCTGATTGTGTTAAGATGTATTTTATGAAATATAGATGATTTCCGTTTCGAGAAGGATGCCGAAGCGTTTGTAGACCTCCTGCTGCGCGGTCTCCGTGAGGCGAAGGATATCGTCCGCGGTCGCATGATCGCGGTTGACGATGAAATTCGCGTGCTTCTCGGAAATTTCCGCGCCGCCGATACGAAGCCCCTTGAGCCCCGCCTGCTCGATCAGCGCGCCGGGGAATGCTCCCTCGGGACGCTTGAACACGCTGCCCGCGTTGGGATATTCCAGCGGCTGCTTGGAGCGGCGGGATTCCATATTCTGCGCGGCTTTCGCGGCGATCTCCGCGGGATCGCCCGCCGTCAAGGCGAATTCTGCGGAAAGAACGATATCACTGTTGGAGCGGTAAACGCTCGTGCGGTAGCCGAAGAGATGGTCCTCGGCGGATCTTTCGCGGATCTCTCCGTCGCGCAGATAGGTGCTTTTTGTCAGAACCGCAGAGATCTGCGATCCGTACGCGCCTGCGTTCATATAAACGGCGCCGCCGATCGTTCCCGGAATGCCGAAGGCGAATTCCAGACCCGAAAGCCCCCTCTTGGTGGCGGCGGCGGCGAGTCCCGTCAGAGATGCACCGCATCCCGCGGTGACGGTCGATCCGTTCCATTCGACGCTTCGCATGGCGGTCGTGAAGATCACGAGACCGTCGAAGCCTCGGTCGGCAAACAGAATATTGGAGGCGTTGCCGACGATGACGTAACGGGTCCGCGTTTCCTTCGCTCTGCGGATCAGTGCGGAAAGCTCCGCGCCGTTCGTGGGGAACGCCGCGAGCCTTGCGGGACCGCCGACTCTCATGGTGCTGCGGGCGGAAAGCGGTTCGTTTTCTTTGATGATATGTTGAAAATCTTTAAAAAGCGTTGTCATAAAGCCTCCTCGTTCTGTTTTGGCTTGAAAATACGTCCTTGCTTTGAAAGAAAGACGGTGTTTTTTGTATCCTTACGATTTATTATATCAAATTTTCCGTAAAAAAGATATAGTTTTTCAAAGATTTTTCAAACTTTTTCTTGACAAATCACAAACATGATGATAGAATAAAATTGTTCCAAACGGAACAGTTTTATGAAAGTTGGTGACGGAATGCTGACCAAGGAAGAACACGAAAGTAAGGAGCTTATTCTTCGGAAAACGGATATTTTCGCGAATATGTCCGAGCAAACGGAGAAAACGCTCTGCGCGATGGATGAAGCCGTCTTTTCTGCAGGAGAGACGATCGTTGACGCGGAGAATTTCGATTCGTTCAGGGGGCTCGGCGTTCTGCTCTCGGGCAAGGCGTGCGTGTACGGGAAGGGAAGCGAAAAGCCCGTACTGCTGAACCGTCTCGGAGCGGCTGACGTTTTCGGAGCGGCGACGGTCTTCTTTTCCGAAGAAGAAGCGGTCAGTACCGTTTCCGCAAAAACGAAATGCAGAATTCTTTTCATAGAGCGAAGCGTATTGGAAACAGTAATGAAAAACGACTTTGCCGTTGCTTCGGCATATATCGCGTTTCTTTCCGAGAAAATATGCTTTCTGAACCGTAAGATCACCGGTTTTACGGCGAAAAGCGCGGACTCGGCGCTTGCGGGCTATCTTCTCCGCTCCGCGGATGAGAACGGCGAGCTTGCGGTCAATATGTCCGGAGTAGCCTCCACGCTGAGCATCGGCAGAACGACGCTCTACCGCGCGGTTGACGCGCTGAAGGCGGACGGGGCGATCTCCTACGACGGAAAGAAATTGCGGATCCTCGACAGAGAGATCCTGACGCAAAGGAGTAAATCTTAAAGCGGCAAACGCTTTGAAAAAAGAAAGGGTGTATCACATGAAAAAGTTTTTGGCTATGTTGCTTGCGGCAGTGATGGTATTCGCACTGGTTTCCTGCAACAATAACGATGATAAGGGCGACGACGTTACGGTTCGCGTCATGGCGCTGAAGGGACCCACGGGTATGGGTATGGTTCAGCTGATGGAAAACAGCGCGAACGGCGCGTCCGCCAATAAATACGAGATCAGCCTCGCGGCGGCTCCCGAAGAGGTTACCGCAGCCGTTATCGCGGGTAAGGTTGATATCGCGGCAGTTCCCGTCAACCTCGCTTCCGTTCTCTTCAATAAGCCCGACGTGGATATCAGCTTCGCGGCGGTCAATACGCTCGGCGTTCTCTATATCCTCGAAAACGGTAATACCGTAAACAGCCTTGACGATATCAAGGGCAAGAAGATCTACGCGACCGGTCAGGGCGCAACTCCCCAGTACGTTCTCGAGCATCTTCTGAAGGCAAACGGCATCAACCCCGAAACCGACGTTGAGATCGAATACATCGCCGAGCACGCAGAGCTTGCGACCAAGCTCGCGGCAAACGATGCGGCAATCGGTCTTCTCCCCGAGCCTCAGGTAACGTCCGCGATGACGACGGCGAAGAAAAACGGCAATAACGACCTTCGTATCGCGCTCAACGTGACCGAGGAATGGCAGAAGCTCGGTGACGGCGAGCTCGTTCAGGGCTGCATCATCGTTTCCAACAAGTTCAAGACCGAACATCCCGAGGAATTCGCGAAGTTCATGGAGGAATATAAGGCTTCCGTCGCTTTCGTCGTTGGAAATCCCAAGGATGCTTCCGTTCTGATCGAAAAGCACGGCATCGTTCCGAAAGCCGCTCTCGCGGAAAAGGCGATCCCGAACTGCAATATCTGCTGCATTGACGGCGAGACCGGTATCGCTTATATGAAGAACGTCCTCGAAATTCTTTATAACGCAAATCCGAAGTCCGTTGGCGGTAAGCTTCCTACTGACGAATTCTATGGTAAATAACACTCTGAAAAAGGCTCTGCGTATCGCGTTCTGCTTTCTTTTCTGGGTAACCGTATGGCAAGTATTTTCAGCGGTGTTGGCACGTCCCACGGTGTTGCCGACACCGCTTGCCGTTTTAAAAAGGCTCGTTGAGCTGATGGGAACGGGCGGCTTCTATCTGGACTGTCTGTATTCACTCGGACGCATTTTCGCGGGGCTCGTTCTGGGTATCCTCGGGGGCGCGCTGATCGCCGCCCTGTGCGCGTGGCTCGGCATTTTTGACGGCGTGCTTTCTCCCGCGGTTTCCGTGATCAAGGCAACGCCGATCGCATCCATCATCATTCTCATGCTTTTCGTTATGGAGAAAAGCTACGTGCCGATGATCGCTGCCATGCTGATGGCGCTCCCCATCGTGTTCTCCAACGTCAGAAAGGGCGTCTCCTCCGTTCCGACGGAGCTGCGGGAGGTGGCGGACACGTTCGGCTTCGGCTTCTTGAAAAGGCTCAAATATTGCCTGCTCCCGTCGGTGATCCCCTATTTTTCGGCGGCTTGCCGTTCCTCTCTCGGACTTGCGTGGAAGGCGGGCATTGCGGCAGAGGTCATCTGCACACCGAAATATTCCATCGGTCTGAATCTCAACAGCGCGAAGGTCTATCTGGAGTCGGAGGATCTTTACGCGTGGACGATCGTCGTCGTCGTGATGAGCGTCCTGATCGAAAAGGGCGTGATCCGTCTTCTCGACTGTCTGGTGAAAAGCGGAGGTTTGAAAAATGTTAAAACTCTCGAGGATTGAGAAATCCTTCGGTGATAAGAAGGTGCTTTCGGGCGTTTCGCTCGCAGTGGAAAAGGGCGCGCGCGTCATGCTGTTCGGTATGTCGGGTTGCGGAAAAACGACGCTTCTGCGTATTGCCGCAGGGCTGGAAAAGCAGGACGGCGGTACGGTCGAGCGGGAAGGAAAAACGGCGGTCGTCTTCGCGGAGCCGAGACTTTTCCCGACCGCGACGGTGCTGGAAAACGTGACGGCGGTCATGCGCGGCGACAAAAGGGAAGCGAAGAAAAGGGCGAAAATCATTCTGGATGCCTTCGGTCTTTCGGGGGCGGAGAAGCTCTATCCCGACGAGCTTTCCACGGGTATGGCGGCGAGAGTCTCTCTTGCGCGCGCCGTGGCGTACGACGCGGATATCTATCTGATGGACGAGCCCTTCAAAAGCCTCGATGCAGAGATCAAGCGCACCGTCGCCTCGTATCTGCGGACGTTTTTCGCGGATAAGGCGGTCATGATCATCAGCCACGATCGCGCGGAGGCGGAGATGATGGAAGCCTCCGTTTATCTGATGGAGGACGGGATTCCGGTGAAGCCGAAGAATATATGAATTTACGGAATGTCGATTTTGAGCGAGATGTGAAGTGCATCTCGCTTTTTATTTTTCAAATACATAAAGCTTCTTGTGATTTTGAACAAAAATAAAGGGGTGTGTGCAGAAAATCTTTAAACAATCTTGCTTTTTTTGGAAGGTTAATATATAATTATTTTAGTCTATCTATGCTATACGGGCGAAGTGCGCCCGCTAGTATTGTCCGATTTGGTTTCAGCGCGTTTTCCGCAAGGGGAAAATGCGCGGACGAACATTTTTATATTAAAACGAAAGGCAGGAAATTCTTATGTTCCAGAAAAAAGAATGTATCGCAATGCTTCTTGCAGGCGGTCAGGGAAGCCGTCTTTACACGCTGACGGAAAAAACAGCGAAGCCGGCAGTTCCGTTTGGGGGTAAATACCGCATTATTGACTTTCCGATGTCGAACTGCGTGAATTCCGGCATTGATACCGTCGGTGTTTTGACACAGTACCAGCCTCTTGTTCTGAATGAATATATCGGTAACGGTGAGCCTTGGGATCTCGACCGCACGCGCGGCGGCGTTACGGTTCTTTCTCCCTACGAAGCAAAGGGCGGAAAAGACTGGTATCGCGGTACCGCGAATGCGATCTACCAGAACCTCACTTACATCGATCGCTACGATCCCGAATATACTTTGATCTTGTCCGGCGACCATATCTATAAAATGGACTACAGCAAAATGCTCGAAGAGCATAAAAAGAAGGGCGCGGATTGCACCATCGCCGTTCTCGAGGTTCCGATGGAGGAAGCAAGCCGCTTCGGTATCCTCAATACCGACGAAAACAACAAGATCGTCGAATTCGAAGAAAAGCCCAAATTCCCCAAGAGCAACAAGGCTTCCATGGGTATCTACATCTTCACGACCAAGGTTCTGAAGAAATACCTCATCGAGGACGAGGCAAATCCCGAATCCTCCAACGACTTCGGTAAGAATATCATTCCGAATATGCTGAACGACGGTTGCCCGATGTACACCTACGCGTTCCAGGGCTACTGGAAGGACGTTGGTACGCTGACGAGCCTCTGGGAAGCGAACATGGATCTTCTCGGCAATCCTCCCGCGTTCGATCTTTACGACCGCGATTTCCGCATTTTCTACCGTCACGAAGCGTACCCGCCGCACAGAATCGGCGCGACCTCTTCCATCAAGAACGCGATGATCACCGAGGGCTGCGTGATCGACGGTACCGTTGAAAACTCCGTTCTCGCAAACGGCGTTATCGTAGAAAAGGGCGCGGTTGTCCGCGACTGCGTGATCATGAGCGACGTTCGTATCTGCGCGGGCGCGAAATTGGAATACGCGATCGTTGACAGCAATACCGTGATCGGCGAAAACAGCGTGGTCGGCGAAAGCAAGGAGAACCAGAAGCTGCTTCTCATCGGCGCAGGTCTCGAATTCCCCGCTGATACTAAAATTGAAGGCGGCGTTATGATCGACTCCGCAAACATCAAAGATTATATTGCTTGAGGAGGTAATGGAAATGTCTGTAACAGGTATTATTTTTTCGAATCTTCACGATAATGAAATTTCGGAGCTTACGAGAGTCCGTACCCTCGCGTCCGTTCCCTTCGGATGCCGCTACCGTCTGATCGACTTTCCGCTCTCCAATATGGTGAATTCCAACATCAGCAATATCAACGTCATCACGCAGTACAATTACCACTCTCTCATGGACCATATCGGAACCGGCAAGGACTGGGATCTCGCTCGCCGTTCCGGCGGTATCAAGATCCTCCCGCCCTACATCAATTTCGACGCGAACATGAGAACGAATCTCTCCAACACCAGATTGGAAGCGCTCAAGAGCGTCGGCTACTCTATCGCGCAGCTGACCTCCGATTACGTGGTAATGGCTGACTGTAACGTCATCTGCAATATCAACTTCAACGACGTGATCAACGACCATATCGCGAACGGCGCGGATGTTACGATTGCAGTCAAGCGCATGAACCTCGATCGCGCAATGGCGAAAGCCAATACGATCGTTTTCTCCAGCAAGGAAGGCAGAATCACGGATATGCTTCCCAATCCTACTAATTTTGACGGTTACGCTGACGTCAGCCTGAACATTCTCGTTCTGAACCGCAAATATCTGCAGGATATCGTTCTTGACTCCATCGCGCACGGTTACACCAGCATTACGCGCGACGTGTTCCTCAAGAGCCTCTACGCGAGAAACTTCCGTATTTACAGATACGACGGTTATTTCGCTTGCATTTCCTCCTTTGAGGATTATTACGCTCACAATATGCAGCTGATCGAAAACAAGGAAATGTTCGATTCGCTCTTCGGCGTAGAGGAAAGACCGATCTTCACGAAGGTCCGCAACTCCGCTCCCGCTTATTACAGTGAATCCTCCAAGGTTGAAAACTCTCTGATCGCAGACGGTTGTGTGATCGAAGGTACTGTTGAAAACAGTATCCTCTTCCGCGGCGTAAGAGTCGGAAAGGGCGCTGTCGTCAAAAACAGTATTCTCTTCCAGGATACCGTCATCTCCGATGCGGCTTCCGTCGCTTACACGGTTTGCGACAAGAACGTCGTTCTCCGCAACAACGTAAATATCTCCGGACATTCCACTTTGCCGCTTTACATCGAAAGAGGCAAGATGGTCTGATACCGATTCGACCCTGTACTCCGACACGGGCGCTCGTCGCCCGTGTCGGGATGGAAGTAAGAAGTAAGGGGTAATGGTGCCGCCATTGACTTTTACTTCTTGCTTCCAAATCGAAAGCTTGGATGCCGCCCATGCGGCGTAAAATACATATACCCAGATTGACGTTTTATTATATTTTTGAATAACTCAGAAAGGAAAGGTCACTATATATGAATATGAAAAAGATTTTGTATGCAGGTAGCGAAGTTATGCCCTTTGCGGCAACGGGAGGTTTGGGAGACGTTCTCGGTTCTCTCCCCGCGGCAGTGAAACAGAAAAATCCGGAATGCGACGTACGCGTCGTTATGCCGTATTACGGTCAGATCAAAGCAGAATGGCGCAAGAAAATGACTTACGTCAAGCACATGATGGTGCCGCTCGCATGGCGCAAGCTGTACTGCGGCATTTATTCCTTGGAAAAGGACGGCGTTACCTACTACTTCCTTGACAACGAATATTATTTCAGAAGAAGCAGTCTCTACGGTTGCTTCGACGACGCGGAAAGATTCGCATTCTTCTCCGTGGCAGTTCTCGAGCTTATGAGCGCGGTCGATTTCTACCCCGATATCTTCCACGCGAACGACTGGCAGACCGCTCTCGCCGTTATCAAGCTCAAGAGAAGCTACACGCTCATCCCCGAATATTTCCCCATTCGCGCCGTATATACCATTCACAACATTGAATATCAGGGTATTTACGAAATGAATCTCATGGAGGATATCTTTGACCTTGCAGGCTCCGATAACCTCATCGTTGAATACAACGGTCTTCTGAACCTCACAAAAGGCGCGGTTGTCTGCGCGGATTACGTGACGACGGTAAGCCCGAACTACTCCAAGGAGATCCAGACGGAAACCTACGGCTGCGGCTTGCAGAACATCCTCTGCCAGTACAGCGGAAAGATCGGCGGTATCGTCAACGGTATCGACCAGACCTATTATAATCCCGAAGATGATCCCGAGCTGTCCTTTGCGTACACCGCGGATGATCTCACCGGCAAACAGAAAAACAAGGAAGCGCTTCAGAAGAAATTCGGTCTCGATATCGATCCCGACATTCCCGTGATCGCGATGGTTTCCAGAATGGCTTCTCACAAGGGCTTCGACCTCGTTCTCGCCGTATTCCATGAAATGATGAAGGGCAACGTTCAGTTCGTTCTTCTCGGTACGGGCGAAAAGGCGTACGAGAACTTCTTCTCCACCGCCGCAAAGCGTTATCCCGGAAAGGCGTCCGTCAACCTGATGTACGACAGAACGCTCTCCAAGCTCATTTACGCGGGCGCGGATATCTTCCTCATGCCCTCGAAGAGCGAGGCTTGCGGACTTTCCCAGATGATCGCTTCCCGTTACGGCGCGGTGCCGATCGTTCGTGAAACGGGCGGTCTTTACGATACCATCAAGCCTTACGGCTTCGATGGCAGCGGTAACGGATTCACGTTCACCGCATATAATGCTCAAGATATGCTCCACGTTATCAAGGAAGCGGAAGCGCTTTATGAAGATAAGGAAAAATGGACGGAGCTTGTCAAAAAAGTCATGCGCGTAGACTTCTCTTGGGATGCATCTGCCGCAGAATATATTGATTGCTACGAAAGTCTGATGAAAGTCAAGAGAGGCAGATAATCAGCAGACGTAGCGGCGCATACACTTTTACTCAGAAGGAGATCAAAACAATGGATCAGTTTAACGTAAACGGAAATTATACAGAGCAGGATATCAAGGACATTCTTGAGAGTAAAATTTCCAGATATTTCGGCGTTCGTCCCGAAGAAGCAACGAAGGCGCAGGTTTACAAGGCGGTTATTCTTACCGTTAAGGATATGTTGACGGAAAAACGCTCCGCATATCGCCGCCTCATGAAGAGAGACAGCGCAAAACGCGTTTATTATATGTGCATGGAGTTCCTTATCGGACCCTCTCTCAAAAACAATCTGCGTAACCTCGGCATCGAGGATTCGTACGCCGCAGCGGTGAAGGCACTCGGCTACAATATCGAAGATCTTTACGCAGCCGAACCCAACCCCGGACTTGGCAACGGCGGTCTCGGACGACTCGCTTCTTGCTTCATGGACTCTCTCACGACACTTGATTACCCTGCAACGGGATTTTCGCTGTGCTACGAATACGGCCTTTTCAAGCAGAAGATCATCGAAGGCAGCCAGGTGGAATTGCCCGATATCTGGATGCCCGATTCTGAAGGATGGCTCGTTCCCAGAACGGATAAGTCCTTCTCCGTACGTTTCGGCGGCAGAGTCTGCGAAGAATGGGAAAACGGAAAGCTCAATATCAATCACGTCGATTACGACGAAGTACAGGCGATTCCTTACGATATCATGATTTCCGGTTACAACAATACCGCGGTCAATAACCTTCGCCTCTGGAAGGCGCAGGACATCAAGAACTTCAACATGAAGCTCTTCACGCAGGGACAGTATATGCAGGCTGTTGCGCAGAATACCAATGCGGAAGCATTGACCAAGATTCTGTATCCCTCTGACGACCATATGGAAGGCAAGATCCTTCGACTCAGCCAGCAGTACTTCCTCGTTTCCGCTTCCTTGCAGAACATCATCGCGGATCACCTCGCTCAGTACGGCACTCTTGCAAACTTTGCTGAAAAGAACTGCATCCATATCAACGATACACACCCCGCTCTCTGTATCCCCGAATTGATGAGAATCTTCATGGATACGTACTCCTTCTCCTGGGAGACCGCGTGGGAAATGATCACGAGAGTCGTTTCCTACACCAACCACACCGTTATGCCCGAGGCGCTCGAATGCTGGAACGAAGATATCTTCCGTTTGCGTTTGCCTCGTATCCACAATATCGTATGTGAGATCAACCGCCGCTTCTGCGCGGATCTCTGGAATCTCTATCCCGGAGACTGGGACCGTATCTCCCGTATGTCCATCATCGGAAACGGTCAGGTCCGTATGGCGAACCTCAGCGTAGTCGGTTCTCACACCGTCAACGGTGTTTCCAAGTTGCACTCCGATATTCTGAAGGAAACCGTATTCCACGATTTCTATAAGGCGACACCCGAAAAGTTCACCAACGTGACCAACGGTATCGCTCACAGACGTTGGCTTTGCTATTCCAACAAGGGTCTTGCAAACCTTCTCGATCAGACGATCGGTGACGATTACCGCAAGAATCCCGCGGCGCTCGGCGATTTCGCAAAATACGCAAACGATGCTACTGTCATCGACGCGGTTCGCTCGATCAAGCACCAGAACAAAGAAAACTTCGCGGAATGGTTCTGCGCGCGCACGGGTGAAACGCTCGATACGCACTCCGTTTTCGACGTTCAGGTCAAGCGTATTCACGAATACAAGCGTCAGCTTCTCAATGTTCTGAAGATCGTTGCTCTCTACGATGAGATCAAGAACAATCCGAATGCGGATATCACGCCCCAGACGTTCATCTTCGGCGGTAAGGCTGCATCCGGCTACTATATGGCGAAGGATATCATCCGTCTGATCTGGAAGCTCGGCCGTGAGATCGATGCAGATCCCATTGCAAGAGAAAAGATCCGCGTGAAATTCCTCGAAGACTACAACGTAAGCACCGCAGAAATTCTTATGCCCGCAACGGATATTTCCGAGCAGATCTCTCTCGCAGGCAAGGAAGCCAGCGGTACGGGCTGCATGAAGTTTATGATCAACGGCGCGATGACCGTCGGTACGCTCGACGGCGCGAACGTTGAAATGGCAGAAGCCGTCGGCAAGGATAATATCTACATCTTTGGTCTTACCGCAAAGGAAGTCGAGGAGCTTTGGAGAAACGGATATTCCGCGATCTCCTATTATGCAAACGACCAGAGACTCAGAGCGGTCATCGACCGTATCTCTAAGGGCTTTGCAGGCGAAAGCTTCGCGAATATCGCAAGCTACTTCATCACGGGTAACTATAACATCGCTGACCCCTATATGTGTCTTGCTGACTTTGAATCCTATTACAGAACGTACCAGACTGCGATCGAGGATTACAAGGACAGAAACGCATGGACGTCCAAGGCGATCATCAATATTGCGGGCGCAGGTCACTTCGCTTCCGACCGCAGCATTCGCGAATATGCGGAAAATATCTGGAATATGAAAGACGTAAAGGAATAAAGCGGAAGAGCGCTCTCGTCGGAGCGATTCCCGACGGGAAGCTTGCTTGAAGCAATTTCCGATCGAAAAATCGAAATGCTTTTTCCCCGAGGCAAGGCTGCGAACGCAGCCTTGCCAAAAACAAAAAGGAATGGTCATTACTATGGCGGGTTTTTCAAGATTCGGTGCCGTTGCCAAACGGCTGGAAGAAAAATTTATAGAGGGAAGCTCCATAACGGAGCTCAGCGCTTTTTCGTCCTCGGACGTCGTTGAGTTTCGGATCAGAGTTCCCGAATCCACCGTCCGCGCGACGATGGAGATATTTTCAGATGCAACCGGGAAGCGAAAACGCATTCCCATGAAAAAGAACAAGGGAAGATACACTCTTACGCTCGACATGGCGAAACTGTGCCGCGAGAAGAAAACGGGTCTCTTCTACTACAAATACCGCGTGCAGACCGAGATGGGTTCCTTCGACATGAGGATCAAGGAGAACGGTCTCACGCAAACGTATATTGCGGCGGACGATACGTGCGGCGATTTTCAGCTTCTCGTATACGAGAAGCGTAGGGACCTGCCCGCTTGGTTGTACGGTGGCGTTTTTTATCAGATCTTTCCCGATAGATTTTTCCGCGCGGGAGATCTTCCCGTCAAAGAAAACGCCATTTTGCGCAACGATATCAAAAGCTTTCCCGATGAGATGCGTATCAAAACGGCGAACGATAAAAACAATCTCTTTTTCGGCGGTGACCTGAAGGGAATCACGGAAAAACTCGATTATCTTGAATCGCTTGGCGTGACCTGCCTCTATCTCAACCCGATTTTCGAATCTTCGTCCAACCACCGCTACAATACGGCGGATTACAGCCGCGTGGATTCCATGCTCGGTGACGACAAGGATCTGCAAACGCTGATCGACGAGGCGAAAGCAAGAGGAATCGCCATCATTCTCGACGGCGTTTTCAATCATACGGGCAGTGACAGTATTTATTTCAATAAAAATGCGAATTATCCCTGTATCGGCGCGGTACAGTCAGAGGAATCTCAGTACGCGCCGTGGTACACCTTCACAAAATATCCGACCAAGTACGAATCGTGGTGGGGCATCGAAACGCTCCCTCGCGTGCGTTCCGACGAGCAGACGTACAGACATTTTCTCTTCGGCAAGAACGGCATTATCCGCCGTTATATGAAAATGGGCATCGCGGGATGGCGTCTCGACGTTGCCGATGAGCTTTCGGACGCCTTTCTCGCGGAGCTTTCCTCCACGGTAAGAGAAGAGAAGTCCGATGCGCTCGTTGTCGGTGAGGTTTGGGAGGATGCGACGAACAAAATCTCGTACGGCGTGAGAAAGCATTATTTCAACGGCAAGGAATTGGATTCCGTTATGAATTATCCCGTGCAGAAGGCGATCATTGCTTATCTGACACGCGGTGATTTTGCAATTTTGCGTCGCACGCTGGAGTCGATCTATTCTCATTATCCGCCCGAGGCAGCGAATGCGCTCATGAATCTGCTTGGCTCGCACGACACGGAGAGAATTCTGACCGCGCTCGGCGATACGGAAAAGCTTCCGTACTCGAAACGCGCGGGACATAAAATGTCCGTATCCGCTCACAGACGCGCGATCGCGAGACTGCGACTTGCGGTCGGTATGCAGATGAGTGTGCCGGGAATCCCGATGATCTACTACGGTGACGAAGCGGGAATGGAGGGCCACGAGGATCCCTTCTGTCGTTTGCCGTTCCCGTGGGGCTCGGAGGATACCGCTTTGACGGAATTTTACCGTACGGTCGCGAAGGCGAGAAGGAACGAGCCGATCTTCCGAAAGGGCTCCTTCGCTTTCGTTTATGCGGATGCAGACGTTTTTTGCTATGAGCGCCGTGATGGCGGCGAGAAGGTCGTCGTGATCGTCAACCGAGGCGGTGACGAATACGATATTCAGACTATGGAGGCAGGAAAAGAGCTTCTTTCGGGCGCGGAAGGAAAGCATTTTGTTCTGCAGGCGCGTTCTTTTGCGTGGATCCGTTTGCCCGACACGTCCGATTATAACGCCTTCGTCAAAATACCGAAAGCGCGTGATCAGAAATGAAGCGTGTGGTCCTTTTGCTATTAACGTGCAGTCTGCTTTTCAGCTCGTGCAATATAGAAACGGATTTCGTGATTTCTCGGGAAACGACCGCTATGACGCATACGGAACGAACCGAGGAGGCGGAGCTTCTCGTTCTGATCAATAAAAATTCGAAGAAGTACCATTTGGATATCGATTGCGTGTATGCTTCCAATATATCGGAAGCGAATCGATTGGAAATGAAAGTAAAGAATGAGGAATATTTGTTGGAAAAGGGCTACTCGCCCTGCTTGAAATGTTCCTCCGAAAAATAAAACAAATATGGAAAGGAAGGCTTTGAATGCGATGAAAAAGGAATTTGCCTTTGGCGAAAAGATTATGGAGATCATTGCGTATTCGAACAATATGATCCGCGTTCGCTGTGCTGCGGCGGGAAGCGAATCGCTTTTTGACCGCTACAATCTTCTTGCAAAACCCGAAGAAAACTGTGGAACGGAGATCGAAAACGGCGTGCAGGCAGGAGATCTCAGCGTTACCTACGAAAACGGTGTGATCACGTTCAAGACCGATCGCGCGGAACGCACGATCGATTTCAATAACGATGATGTAGAAGCAGTCAAAGAATACTTTAATGAAAAACTCGGCGGTATGCGTCCCGAACCGAAGCAGATCATCGGCGAAGACGCAAAACGCAGTTACGGCACCGTGGATTTCCAGCAGAATCCCAAGTATTTCACCGTAAAGGGAATCGAGGACGAGTATTTCTATGGCGGTGGCGCGGCAAATACGGACAGACTCGTTTTGAACGGAAAAGCGTATCTCCAGCGCGTCGTATATCAGAGCAACGAAATGCCCGTTCCCTTCGTTATGACGAAGGCGGGCTACGGTATTCTCTGCAACACGACGTGGTGGCACGGTATTGACGTTTGCGCGAAGAACGCAAATGAGATTCTCTGGTATCTTCCTGACGGCGATATCGACGTGACGATCTTCGCGGGTGATACTCTTGCAGACATTCTCGAACGCTTTACATACTTTACCGGCCGTCCCGCGCTTCTTCCGAAGTGGGCGCACGGTTTGGCTTTCCTCGATCAGTATACTGCCGATCAGTACGAGGTTATGAGAAATGCGGCGCAGTTCCGTAGCTCCAAATTGCCTTGCGACTCCATCAGCTTGGAGCCCGGTTGGATGGAAAAGCGCTACGACTTCTCTGTCAACAAAAAGTGGAGCAACGGTCCCAGAGGTAAGTTCCTCATCGAAGAATGGGCGAGAAGCAAAGAATACGGCGATATCAACCCCAATTTCTTCACCGCGGCGCTCGCTCGCTACGGCTTCAAGCTCCATCTGTGGCTTTGCTGTCAGCACGACTTCACCGCTGAAGAAGAACGCCGCATCGGCAACGAGGTTGCTCCCGAGATCCCCGACTGGTTTGATCATCTGAAGCAGTTCATGAACGACGGCGCATCCTCCTTCAAGCTCGATCCTTGTCATACCGTTGACAATGCCGACGAAGGCAGAATCTACGCAAACGGCAAGGGTGATCCCGAAATGCACAACCTCATTCAGACGATCTTCATGCGAGATATGTACAGAGGCTCTGCGGAACACACCGGCAAACGTCCCATGCATCACTATTGCGGCGGCTACACCGGAACGGGCGCTTACTGTGCTTCCAATACGGGCGACAACGGCGGCGGTCTTTCCACACTTGCGTGGACACTCAGCTGCGGTATGTCCGGTATCTCCAATCTGACCTGCGATATGGATATCTTCAAGAAGGACGGTCTCCACTATTGCTTCTTCACCGCATGGTGTCAGCTCAACAGCTGGTACGGCTTCTCTCATCCTTGGTGGGCGGGCGAAGAAATGGAGCCCATTTTCGAATACTACGACAAGCTCCGTTACCGTTTGCTTCCTTATATTTATTCGACCGCGATCACGGCAAACATGACGGGTATGCCCATATGCCGTTCGATGCCTCTCGTATACAACGAAGAAGCGCTCGAAAACTCCATCACGCAGTATATGTTCGGTGAAAACTTCCTCGTCGGCGCATTCTCCGATGAGATCACGCTTCCCGCAGGCTATACCTGGATCGACTACTGGACCGGCAAGACCTACGAGGGCGGACAGGTTGTCAAGGGTCAGATCCCCGAAAACCGCGGCGGTTATCTCTTCGTTCGCGGCGGCGCGATCATCCCGACCGACGAGCCCAGACAGCATACCGTTTCCGGCGATACCAAGCACATCATTCTCGAAATGTATCCCAAGGGCGCTTCCTACTACGACTTCTATGAAGACGACGGCGAAACACTCGAATTCAAGGAAGGCAAGCGCGCTGTGACCAGAATTTCCATGGTGGAAGCTGACGGCGTATGCAATATCGGCATTGGCGACCGCGAAGGTGAATTCAAGGGTATGGGTGAACGCGTTTATACCGCTCGCGTTTTCGTGGCAAAGAAGCCTCGCTCCGTCACCGTCGGTGGCAAGAAGGTTGACTTTACCTATGCGGACGGATTCGTTACCTTTGAACTCGGCGGCGAAAAGGAAGCGGCAATCGTATTTTAATATTTGATATAAGGTAAATTATATATGTTGGAAATTTCAAAAACAAGTGTCATGAACATCGATAATGCGATTCGTGGCGCGAGAAATCCTATGAACAGTTGGGCGAGAAGCGATAGCTTTTACGACGAAAATGGTGAGTTCCATCTCGGTGAGGCGGATATCACGTTCGGCGCGAAGCTTTGCCGCGCGGGCTCTGATCACAGAAAATTCATCAGACAGATCTTTGTCAGCGTTGATATTCTGGCTCCGCTGTATTGGTGGAAGGAATTCGATACCTACAAGGTCGGCACGGTCGCCAATTCCACAAGCACCATGCACAAGATTCAGGCGAAGGCGTTTTCGAGAGACGATTTTTCGCACGATCACATGAGTGACGTTGCGCTTGCGTGTCTCGATGCGACGATCGACTGTCTCGAGGAACGCAGACAGAAATTTGTGGAGACCAAGGACAAATCGTACTGGTACGATATGATTCAGCTTCTCCCGTCGAGCTACAACCAGCTTCGTACGGTCACGATGAATTACGAGAATCTGATGAATATCTACTATGCGAGACGTTTCCACAAGCTTGACGAATGGCACGTCGTTTGCGATTGGATCGAATCGCTTCCTTGCGCAAAGGAATTTATTCTTGAAGCAAAAGAATAAGGATTGACGAAAAATCGAAATTCATATTGCGGTTTTCCGCTTTGTGAATTTCGATTTTTTAATATACGAAGAGGAACTCAGCGTGAAGGTTATCTTTGAGTGTATCAAAGCATCGTCTGTTTCACGCGCTGCTTGTGAAGCTGTCCGAAGGACAGCGGAATGGAGATTAAAATGAATAACAGAATGACACCGGAAGAGTACAAGGCGTTCACCGCCGCAACAAAGGAGCGCCGCATCGAATGGTTCCGTGACGCGCGTTTCGGAATGTTTATCCATTACGGTCTTTTTTCTTCCCACGGACTCGGCGAATGGGCGCAGGTTTGGGAGAATATCAAGATCTCGGATTATGAAAAGTTTGCAAATGATTTTTGTCCCAAAGAAAATTGCACGGATGAATGGTGCAGACTCGCAAAGGAAGCGGGCGCGAAATACGCGGTGCTGACCACGCGTCACCACGAGGGATTTTCGCTTTGGGATTCGAAGGTCAATCCTTTCAACTCCGTCAATTACGGCCCGCACCGTGATATTGTGAAGGAATTTACGGATTCCTGCCGCAAATATGGACTGAGGATCGGACTTTATTCCTCTCTCATGGACTGGCACCATCCCGACGCATGGAAGTGCATGACCGACGCGGATGCTCGTCAGCGCTTCACGAAATATATTGAGGATCTGAATACGGAGCTGCTCACCAACTACGGAAAGATCGACGTTCTCTGGTACGATATGCCGTGGCCGCGCATGAGCTCGAGAGATTGGGATTCCATCGGCAGAAACTACAGACTCCGTCAGCTTCAGCCGGATATTCTCATCAATAACCGCAGCCGTATGTCAGAGGATTTCTTCACGCCCGAGGACGCGCTGAACGCGGAGGAAAATGCGGATTGGGAAGCTTGTATGACCTTCAACGGCATTTCCTGGGGTTATATTGACGAGGAGCAAGTGAAGCCGTATTCTTATACCGAAAACGAGATCGTTCGCATGATCCGAAAATGCTCCGCGATGGGAGGCAATCTGCTTCTCAATATCGGTCCGAAGGGTGATGGCTCCATTCCTTCGGAGGCGATCGAGCCTTTGAAACGAGTCGGACAGTGGCTTGCGCAGAACGGTGAGGCGGCGTACGGCAAAAAGATGAAGGTTCCCGGATGGACATGCGGCGCCAACAACGTCAGCCATTGCACTGCTTCCGAGGACGGAAAGATCGTTTACGTATGGAATTATATCTGGCCGCATTCGGGAACGATGGCATACGGCGGTTATCTGAACGCGCCGCGTAAGATCACGCTTCTTTCCACGGGCGAGGAGATCGCTTTTGAAAAGGACGGTCACCGCTTGATTCTGAAGGATCTGCCGAAGGAAAATCCGGACAAGATCATGGGAATTCCTGTTGTTAAGATGGAATTTGACGAGCCGTTCCGCTATTGCTACGGCAGCTATTATCCTCAGGTACATGAGGGTGTCGATAAATCGGAGGGAATTGGAAACTGATGAAATACGATTTTGAAACTTTGATTAAAAGAAATAACGTGGGCGCTTATAAATGGGACGCGATGAAAAAGATCGTTCCCGATCTTCCCGATGGTATCGTTCCGCTTTCCGTTGCGGATATGGAATTCAAAAACGCTCCCGAAATCGTGGAGGGACTCAAGGAATATCTCGATACCTCCATTCTCGGCTACACGGGACCGACGGAGGCATATTACCGCGCGGTTATCGGATTTATGGAGAGAAATCACGGATTTTCTCCCAAGAAGGAGTGGTTCGTTGAATTTTCGGGCATTGTTCCCGCTCTTCGTCAGGTGATTGGCGCGCTGGCGAAGCCTGGAGACGGCGTTATGATCCAGACTCCCGTTTACCATCAGTTCCGCAATGTGATCGAGTTCAACAAATGCACCGTTGTCGAAAACCCGCTCATCGAAAAAGATGGAAAATATGAGATCGACTTTGCCGATTTTGCGGAAAAAGCGGCGAGAGAAGACGTGAAGTTTTTCATTCTTTGTAGTCCACATAATCCCGTCGGACGTGTTTGGACGGAGGAAGAACTAACGAAAATGGCGGATATTTGTCTTGAGCATAACGTTTATATTCTCGACGACGAGATCCATTTCGACCTCATTATGCCCGGATACAAGCACGTTTCCATGCTTGCGATGGATGAAAAGTATTGGGATAACTGTCTCGTCTGCACTTCTCCCGGAAAGACATTCAATCTTGCGGGCTTGCAGGCGTCGAATCTTTTCGTTCCAAACGAGAATATCCGCGATATCATCAAAAAGAGCAGAGCCGGCGGCGGCTTGAATGCGCTCAGCTATAAGGCGGTCGAATTTGCTTATGATCGTTCGGAAGGCTGGATGAAGGAAATGGTTGCTTACGTCAACGAAAATAAGAATTTCGTTTGCGATTTTCTCGCCAAAAGACTTCCGATGGTGACCGCTTCCGAAATGGAGGGCACGTATTTGCTTTGGGTCGACTTCCGCAGACTTGGTCTGTCTATGGAAGAAAGAGAAAAAATGCTTCGTGAAAAGGCTTATCTGTTCGGTGACGGTGGTCATATTTTCGGTAACGGCGGCGAAGGCTTTGAGAGAGTCAACCTCGCTTGTCCCCGCTGGGTTCTGAAGGCGGCGATGGAGCGCCTGGAAAAAGCGATTAAAGAGATTTTATAAAAAGCTTCCTTATTATATTGAGGAGATTGCCATGAAAGCAGAATTGATGATTCATAAAAATTTCGTGATCGACGAGATTGATCCGCGTATCTACGGCTCGTTTATTGAGCATCTCGGCAGAGCGGTCTACGGCGGTATTTACGAACCGACGCATCCGAGCGCAGACGAGGAAGGATTCCGAAAGGACGTTCTTGACTTCGTCAAGGAAATCGGTGTTCCGATCGTACGTTATCCGGGCGGAAATTTCGTTTCGGGGTACCGTTGGGAGGACGGAACGGGCGATAAGTCCAAACGTCCGCGCCGCATGGAGCTTGCCTGGGAAGCCATCGAAACCAATGAGGTTGGTATCGACGAGTTTCAATCGTGGGCGAAAAAAGCGGATTCCGAGATCATGATGGCGGTCAATCTCGGTACGCGCGGCATAGAAGAAGCGCAGGCTCTCGTGGAATACTGCAACGGTGACAAGGATACGACCTACAGTGAGCAGAGACGGAAAAACGGCTTTGAAAAGCCGTTCGGCGTAAAGACCTGGTGTCTCGGCAACGAGATGGACGGGCATTGGCAGATGGGCAGAAAGACCGCGGAGGAATACGGCAAGATTGCCGCCGAAGCGGCGAAGCTTATGAAGCTGACGGATCCCTCCATCGAGCTTGTTCTTTGCGGAAGCTCGAATTACAATATGCCGACCTTTGGCTCCTGGGAGATGACCTCCCTGGATCTTGCTTACGATTACGTGGATTATATTTCGCTTCATCAGTATTATCACAATATCAGGGATAAATATGAGGATTTCGTGGGCAGATCGGTTCATATGGACGCGTTTATCAAGTCGGTGGCGGCGATCTGCGATGCGATCAAGGCAAAAAAGCACGCGAGAAAGACGGCCAATCTTTCTTTTGACGAGTGGAACGACTGGTATCACAGCAACGGCGACGCCTATGAAAAATGGAAAACGGGCGTTGCTCGTCTGGAGGATATTTATAATTTTGAAGACGCGCTTCTCGTCGGTTGTATGCTGATGACCTTGCAGAATAACTGCGACCGTGTGAAAATGGCTTGCATGGCACAGCTCGTCAACG
>JAZRLQ010000049.1:0-6516 GCA_045646925.1 Eubacteriales bacterium | reverse complement strand
TCGATGAGCATATTGAATTCCGACCGAATCCAAATGGAGATACGTTCATTGCTTGCTATCGAAATTTCGCAATAGCGGAATTTGACGTGCATACCGGCAAGCTTTTGCACCGAAAAATCCAGCGTCTTTGATCGATGCGCCACGTTTGGAATCCTCTCTCCGCTACGCTCCGTTCGGATTCCAAACGCATTCAAACTGTAACCCAAATGTGTATACTATGTCCTTGCACAACTTGTATACCATGTTACTCTTGACACGTGAATCGCCCCTACGGGTAAACATCCTTATGAGAACCACCCGAAACTATATTGTTTCTTCTTTTCCCCGCTTCCCGCACAAGCACGAGATTTTATCCAAAAACGGAACGATCCGATCATAAAATCTCTCAAAGACGATTGCAAAAGCACATTGGATATGGTATAATATTAAGAAAACGTGAAAAAAAGGAAGAACCTTCAACATATGAGCCTCAAACAAAAATTAAAAAGAGAAAAGGAAGAATTGCGGATCCTGCTGAAATCCATTCCGGCAATCGCCGTCACGCTTTTCGTCGTCAGCGTCATCTGCATGAATCTGCTCGCCAACAAAACTCTTTTTCAAAACGATTGGATCGCGCTTGACGGCGGCATTCTGATATCGTGGCTATCCTTCATGTGCATGGATATCATCACAAAGCATTTCGGTCCGAAGGCATCGAATATGATCTCTCTGCTCGCGGTCATGATCAATCTTCTGACTTGTCTGATCTTCTTCGTGGCAAGCAGCATACCCTCCAACGCAAACGACTACAGTGCCTTCGACGGTATTTTCGGCGGAACGTGGTTTATTTTGCTGGGAAGCACGATCGCCTTCATCGCGTCCGCTTTGATCAACAATATGCTGAACTTCACCATCGGCAGAGCTTTCCGAAAAAATCCGGACGGCAAGCTCGCATATTGTATGCAAACCTATATTTCTACATTTATTGGTCAATTTCTGGATAATTTCATCTTTTCACTGATCGTTTTCGTCGGCTTTGCGCCGATCTTCTGGGATGGCTTTCATTGGAGTCCCCTGCAATGCTTCACCTGCGCGTTGACGGGCGCTGTAGCGGAGCTTCTGATGGAGATCTGCTTTTCCCCTGCGGGCTACCGCATCGTGTCAAGATGGAAGGCTGAAAACGTAGGCAAGGAATATCTCGAATATGTAAACAGGAGAAAGAAATAATATGAACGTTTTGATTACGGGAACCTCTCAAGGCATCGGAGAAGCCATTGCGCTTCTGTTTCTAAAAAACGGTCACACCGTTCACGGCATCGACCGCCAAAAGCAAAGCATTACTCACGAAAACTACAGGCACTACGTCTGCGACGTGCGCGACCACGAGCATTTGCCCGAGATCGACGATATCGAAATTCTCATCAATAATGCAGGCACGCAAAACGAAGCGGACATCGATATCAATCTGAAAGCGCTGATCTCCATTACGGAAAAATACGGCGTTCGCGAAGGTATTCGCTCCATTTTGAATATCGGATCGGCAAGCGCGCACACGGGCGCGGAATTCCCCGAATATTGCGCAAGCAAGGGCGGTGTTCTCGCTTATACGAAAAACGTCGCGATCCGCATTGCAAGATTCGGCGCAACCTGCAACAGTCTCGATCCCGGAGGCGTGCTCACCCCCTTGAACGAATGTGTAATGAACGATCCTGTCCTCTGGGCGCAGATCATGGATGAGACGCCTCTGAAAAAATGGGCAACGCCCGAAGAAATCGCGGAATGGGCGTATTTTCTGACCGTTGTCAATACCTTCTGCACGGGACAGTGCATTCTTGTTGACGGCGGAGAATCCATCAATTATCACTTCGTCTGGAAAGATTAAACAGACAGTCACCGACAAGTTGCTTTTGCGTCTTCTTTCTTGACAAAGAGCGCTTGTTGTTTTATACTAATAAATAGTATATATTATTTCGTCACTTGCAGAAAGCGACATTCGAAAGGAAGTCAGAAATGAAAACAGACAATACCGCGCTATTTGAAAAAGTCCCCGTTTCAAAAGCGGTCATTACCCTCGTCATCCCCACCATCATCAGCCAGATCATCACCGTGATCTACAACATGGCGGACACCTTCTTCATCGGTCAGATGAACGATCCCAATCAGGTTGCCGCCGCAACCCTCGCCATGCCTCCGTTCGTTATGCTGACGGGTATCGCCAATCTTTTCGGTATCGGCGGTTCCAGTCTGATCGCGCGAAGTCTCGGCGCAGGCGACCGTGAAAAAGCAAAAAAATGCGCCGCATTCAGTATTTGGAGCGCCGCCGTTATCGCGCTGATCTACGGTATCATTCTCTATTGGTCCCGTCCCACACTCTTCCCGCTCCTCGGAACAGACCAGTACACTTACGGTTATTGCTCCGACTATTTTCTCTGGACGATCACCATCGGCGGTGTACCCACCGTTTTGAACGCTTGTCTCGCGCATCTTGTTCGCGCGGAAGGTTATTCCAAGGAAGCCAGCATAGGTCTCGCGCTCGGCGGTATCATGAATATCATCCTTGACCCCATTCTTATTTTCACATTCGGATTCGGCGTAAAGGGCGCTGCGATCGCAACCATGCTCTCCAACGTCATCGCCGTCATCTACTTCATCTGGCTGCTCCGCAAAAACGAAGACGTCACCGTCATCAATTTCTCTCTGAAAAATTATACGGTCTCCGACGGCATTCCGAAGGAGATCCTCCTCGTCGGTATTCCCAGCTTCATCATGCTCCTTATGGGCACGTTCTCCAATCTCGTTCTGAACAAAATGGTCGTATCCTACTCCAATCAAGCGATCGCGGGTATGGGTATTGCGAAAAAGATCGATATCCTCGCATTTGCCATCGCAAACGGTATGACACAGGGCGTTCTGCCGCTGATCGGCTACAACTTTGCGTCGAAAAATTTCAAGAGAATGCGCGACGTCATCAAAACCTCTTTCTTGTACACGCTCGCCGTTTCCATTGCGGGTACGTTGGTCCTCTTCTTCGGTGCCGTACCGCTCGTTCGTTTCTTCATTGATGATACCGAAACCGTCGCATACGGTCAGTATTTCCTGAAGGTCATCGCGATCACCTGCGCCGCAATCTCCGTTACCATGATGATCATCACCATTTTCCAAGCAACCGGTAAAAAACTCCAGCCCACGATCCTTTCTCTCGTCAGAAAGGGCGGCTTCGATATTCCTTTGATGTTCATCATGAACAATGCCATGGGCTCGCAGGGCATTCCGTGGGCAACGCCCATCTCCGATGCGCTTGCTATGCTTCTTGCGCTTCTGCTCTTCATTCCGTATTGGGTCAAGCTCCGCAATACGATGAAGGAATTGGAAGCCGCGGCTGCCGAAGAGCAATCGGTGGAATACATCTAAACAAAATCCTATAGTAAAAAAGAGCAAACACGCGATTCGGCGTATTTGCTCTTTTCTTTTTATCACTTTACTTATCGGACAGATTCTCGATCTCTTCCAACTCAAACAAAATGCAATCGATATAGCCTCTGACGTCTTTTTCCGTCCAATTTCCCCGATAGAGAAGCGTTTTCAAGCCATCGTAAAGGCGTCTTATATTTTCCTCATTTTTTGCCATATCTCTGTTGTCATCGGGAGAGACCGTGAACTCGAAGTCCATCTTCAATTTACGAAGGCTTTCCGTAAGATTTTCATTTTCCTCTGTGTAGATCGTAAGCGCGTTGATCTTACCGGCAAAGCTCATCAGAAAAGCATTTCCCTTTTCAAAACCGCCCGCATATTTCCTTCTCAAAAATCTAAACATGATATCCCTCGTTTCCGTTCTTTTGCCGCAATGCAACAGTATGTCATACATTTATGTTGTTTTCATTATATCATGAGAGTATAATCTTGTAAATACCTTTTGATAAAATTTGTCGAACGGTGCGTTGTCCGCGCGAAAAACGGCGTTCATTCGAAAAGCCAAACGAATGGGTTTTGGCTTTTCGTCGGGACTTCAAAAATCAGACTTGGATAATACATCCAATAAGATGTTTTCAAATGCCGTAATCGCACCCAAATGAAACAATTTCGCACAATTGTTTTTCATTTCTCAACGACAAAAAACAAATAAAAATTTTTTCAACTTTTTTGCAAAAAACTATTGACAAATCGAAACACTTATGATATACTTATATCCGTCGCAAGGGCAACCGACCGCGACAAACAAATAAATGGGAGCGTTCCCGAGTGGCCAAAGGGGGCAGACTGTAAATCTGTTGTCTGTGACTTCGGTGGTCCGAATCCACCCGCTCCCACCAACAAAAAGACCTTGTCAAATGACAAGGTCTTTTTGTTGATGGGATTTGCTTTTCAAAAGGATGGATTCGGAAGCCCGTAAAGAAAACATCACGGTGTGATGTTTTTAGGGCGTGGACTTTCGATATGTTCGCACTTCGAAAAGAGCGCGTAACAACTCCATAAACTCAAAACAAATTAAAAAAGGAGACAATCATGTACAAAGCAAAAATGATGATCGTCATGCGCCGCGACCTGAAGATGCGTAAGGGCAAGATCGCCGCGCAAGCGGGACACGCCGCCATCGAAGCGGTTTTGATGGCGCTCCACAAGGAAGAACGCATGAACGATTTCGAATTGACGGAGGAAGGAATGCTTCTGAAAAACGAAAACAGAGAAGCGACACCTCTTTCCGATTGGTTTACATACGGTTGCGCGAAGGTTTGCGTATACGTCGATTCCGAGGAAGCCTTGGAGGAGATCGCCGGCAAGGCGCGTGAAAAGGGCATTGCCGTCGCAGTGATCACGGACGCGGGCATGACGGAATTTCACGGCGTGCCGACGAAGACTTGTCTTGCGCTTGAGCCGCTTCCGACGGAGATCGCAGACGAGCTGACTGGAGGTTTGCCTCTCTATTGAGGTGCATTTTATGAAAACGAAAGCAGAAATGATCAAGTCCGTAATGATCGGACACGCGGTCGCCGACGCGCTCGGCGTTCCCGTTGAATTTTGCGCGAGAGAAGATCTGGCGAAAGATCCCGTCACGGATATGATGGGCTACGGCACGTATCATGTCCCTGCGGGCGCATGGTCGGATGACACAAGTATGTCCATTGCGGCGCTCGACGTTCTTGCGGACGGAGAGGTTCGTTATAAGAATATTATGGAAAATTTCCTGAAATGGAGCGATTGCAACGAATATACGCCAACGGGCGAGATGTTCGATATCGGCGGTACCTGCCGCCGCGCGATCCAGAATTTTACATGGGGAGAGACTCCGCTCGCTTGCGGTCTTACGGGCGAGTATGAGAACGGAAACGGCTCTCTCATGCGAATCCATCCGTTTTCGCTGATGGCGTATTTCAAAGGTTGCTTGCGTGACGTATGGGAGATTTTTATAACGAATGGCTCTTCGTTGACCCATGCAAACGAAAGATCCGTTCTTGCGTGTAAGATCTACACGCTCGTTTTGTTTGCGCTGATGGATGCGCCGTCGAAGCAAAGCGTGCGCGAGGCGTTGGGAGAAGCGAAAACGCGTTATGCCGATAGCCCCGAATACGCCACTTACGAAAGACTGTTCTCCGAGCATTTCGCGGATATCTCCGTGAATGCGATCAAAAGCAGTGGTTACGTGGTGGATACGTTGGAGGCGGCGATCTGGTGCTTGCTCAACACCGACAGCTACGAAAGCTGCGTTCTGAAGGCGGTCAATCTCGGTGAGGACACGGATACCGTAGCCGCCGTCGCGGGCGGTCTTGCGGGAGCTCTTTACGGCTATAAGGCGATTCCGAGAGAATGGCGAAAGACCTTGATCAAGCGCAAGTATATTGAAAAAATGTGCGACAGAGCCGCGAAAAATTGGTGAGAAAAGGAGTTTGCCGTGAATATCAATCAGATCATGCCATGCGAGAGATTTTCCGTCAAGCTTTCGGAGATTGAGGTAAGATTGGCATTGCGCGAAATGTGCGGATCCAAATGGTACGATTACCCATTCGAAGGACAAGTGTACGAAAATTCTTTTTCGCTGAGGGAAAATTACAGTGGAATCAGAAGAAATCTCGGCGGTGTCATACTCGATGGCACGTTTTACGAAGAGAACGGAAAAACGCTCGTCACGATAACCCCGAATATTAAGACGCGCGATCTTTTCGCTTATCTGATATTTGTCGTGGCAGGGGGCGCTGTCCTCGGCTATGGGATCGTCGAAATGTTTCAGGCGCTTCTGTTAAACGGAGGAGACGGCTTTTTCTTCGGCTTTCTGTCGACGGCGGCAGGTGCCGCAATTTGCGGAATCATATATTCTATGTTCTTCGGAAGCTTTCAAAGATCCGTTGATAGGATCAAGGAAGCCCTGCGCGCGGCAAGTCGGATCGTAGCCATGTCGTTCTGTGAGCCAAGGAGTTGAATACAAATTTTGTCTTCCTAAGACCGCTTGGCCTCCGACTTCGCAATTTGCGGAATCATATATTCTATGTTCTTCGGAAGCTTTCAAAGATCCGTTGATAGGATCAAGGAAGCCCTGCGCGCGGC
>JAZRLQ010000048.1:0-17638 GCA_045646925.1 Eubacteriales bacterium | reverse complement strand
TATCGCCGTATACGTAAGCTGCGGCGGCACGGAGCTTTGCGCTTTGGACGATATTCTCGCAAAGAAGGTCATTCGTAAGCTGGAAACGCAGAATCCCATTTATCTGCGCAACGCTTCCGAGGGTCTTATGCAGTTTATCGATGAGCTTTTCGGCGCGGACAAAATGCCTCTTTGCAAGGAATATATCCGCAGATTGCAGAGAAACGCATGATTCTTTTGCAAATACTACAGAATTGAGATGATATAATGATGTTGAAAAAATCAAAATGGGTCAATATCCTCTCCGCGTTGCTTCTTGGAACCATTGCGGGTGCTGTTATACTGCTTTTCATTGTGATGACATCCAATATATCTTTTTCAGCTAAGAATGAGCTCGTATTGATCACCGATAGCAATGAGAAGGTATACGATGGGATGCCGCTAACGGATTCCGGATGGAATCTGAGGGGAGAGCTTGCGACCGGTCATAGCGCGGAGGTCGTGTTCCGCGGAACGCGAACCAATATCGGAGAAACCGAAAACGCGGCAACGCTTACGATCACGGACGCGATGGGGATGGACGTTACGTCAGAGTATGAGATCCGATATGAATTCGGTATTCTGAAGGTTACGCCGCGCTTGCTGATCATTACATCGGACAGCGCATTTAAGATCTTTGACGAAACTCCATTGACGGCGCCCGGATATGAAATTTCCGACTCCTGCGACGGACTCGTGATCGGACATAGAGAGGTCGTTGACGTGACGGGTTGTATCGTGGAGATCGGAAAGACGAACAATACGATTTCCTCCGTCACGGTCCTTGATTCCGAAGGCGTTGACGTGACCGAAAATTATCGTCTGTTGCTCAGAGAGGGACTTCTCGCGATCGACGACGGTTCGTCCGGAAGTATTTTCGGAGACAGTACCTCCAATCTTCTTCCTTCCGCCGGTTTGGAAGACGTTGTGATCTACAGTGTTTGGTCGGATGTGACGGAATACATCTATCTGAAGGTTCAAAGCTACGGAGATTATACGGGAAGCGGTTGGGAAGCAGCTCCCGTATATGCCGATTTGTTGGATCATACGTATTCTGCGGCTTATCTGACGAGCTGCGCGCTTGAGGATGCAGGGCAAAGAATAAAAACGGTGCGTATCAAATCCTTTTGTAAGGATTACGGTTTGCCGTATTATTTTCGTGTCGGCAGTGGTGATGCACAAGCAGACGATACCTTTTTTCGCGGAAATACGGATGATATTTATGAAATCGATTACTATGGATTGATCAACGATACGGGAGCGCTCTATACGCCGTACCTCTCTTACGAAAAGGCGTATCGCGATTTCGTTTATGAAAATTATCTTTCTCTGGATGAAGAATCGCTTTCCTATATGAAGGCGTTGATTGAAAGGGAAGGCTTTTCTACGGACGATCCCGCGATCATTTCCTCCGTGGCCGCTTATATTCAGAATGCGGCAGTTTATAACAAGAATTATTCCACTAAGTTGGAAGAGGAATCCAACGTAGCGATCGCCTTTCTTGAAGATTATAAAGAGGGCGTTTGCCGCCATTATGCTTCTGCCGCCGTGCTTTTGTATCGGGCGCTCGGTATCCCTGCCAGATATACGGTTGGCGCGCTTGCGGAGGCGAATGCCGGAGTCTGGACTGATGTTACGGCATCTTCGGCGCACGCATGGGTGGAGGTCTATCTTAACGGTGTCGGCTGGGTGATGGTAGAAGTTACGGGCGGTCCCGGAGATACCGAATCTATTACAGTAAAACCCGCGACTGCAAGATATGCTTACGATGGAAAAACGCATAGCGCTCCTGCCGTTCTTCAAGGATTTGAAGAATATGAGGCAAAGGGATATACCTATACGGTGCAGATCGAAGGAAGCCGCGCGGAGATCGGAAAGACGGAGACGGTGATCAAAAGCTTGCAGATATTCAACGCCGCCGGCAAGGACGTGACGTTTCGCTTCAAGATCAAAACGGAAACGGGCGTTCTTCAGATCTATCGCGAAAAGCTTGTGGTAACAAGCGCGGATGAAAGCTTTGTTTACGGCTCGATTCCCGCGTCGCCCGCGGTCGAATACGATTTTGCTGATCTGAGCGAAGTTCTTACCGTTAAGATCACGAGAAATACGGACGTCGGTGTCGGAGAGCATCTGAATCGTTTCGACGTATCGTTGTTCGATAAAAGCGGCAAAGACGTAACGGACGAGTATTGGATCAGTCGAAAATACGGCACACTTGCAGTCGAACCGTTACAGATCACTCTCAAGGCGGATGGCGCGCAAAAGGTTTACGATGGAAAGCCGTTGACTTGTGATACGTTCACGATTGCAAACGGTAGTCTCGTCGACGGACATGAATTCGGAATGTATGAATTGTCCAGTTCACAGCAAATGGTTGGTGTAAGCGAAAATGAGATCGCATACGTTTCTATTCATGACAAGAGCGGAAAAAATGTGACGGCAAATTACGTAATCATTCTTTTGCCGGGAAAACTCACGGTTACGATGGAATGATCATATATCAAAGGATGCAGTTTTTATGTTATACGAACGTTATCAAAACAGAATAGACAGGATTGCCGGATTTTTATCTCGGATCGTCCGCTTGCTTCCGCTGATGATTGCGATCGTTTCAACGGCTGCGGCGCTTTCTTTGGGCTACGTGCTTCTGAAAGGCGGTGTCGTTGGATGGACTTGCTCTTCGCAGATCACCTACGGTGAAGAAATGGTATGCGAGGCAAAGGCGATTTTTGGAGAGATCCGTTACGAGCACCGTGAAACAGAGAGCAACGAGTGGATCGAGGGAACGCCTGTCGTGGCGGGAAGATATTATGTCCGACCGGTATCTCTGAATGCTTTCGGAGGGTATCGCTACGGCAAGGAAAAGGAGATCGTGATCTTGCCGAAGGACATCACCGTGAGCGTTTCGGAGAGCGCGGTTTTTTACGGCAATGATATTCAGGTCATTGGTATGACTGCGGTCGGAGATCGTATCATATGCGACGGTTTTCTTTTCAGCCGAACGGTGATTCTTTCGGATACGACGGCGAAATACGACGTGACACCGGATGCGAGCCGCATTTCCATCCTGAACGCAGATGGAATCGATGTGACCGAAGGGTACAGAATCCATACGGAAACTGCGTCGGTGGCGATCACAATGCTAGATATCACTCTTATCGTTCCCGATGCGGAAAAAACATACGACGGTGAAAAGCTCACTTCCGATCAGATCGAAATAAACGGAGGTCTTTGTGAGGGTGACAGCGTAGAAGGCGTTTTCCATGCTTCTCAAACGGAGGTTGGTTCCGTTGTCAACAATGCTTCTTTTCATATTTTTGATAAGAATGGCAGAGATGTAACGGAGCTTTACCGTATCGATTCCGTATTTGGAGTGCTGACCGTCCATAAACGCCCCATCGTGATCGAAACGGGAAAAGCGGAATCCGTTTATAACGGAGAACCGATCGGAAACGGTTTGTTTTCGGTTACGGAAGGATTGCTACTCGAACACCGCGTTGTCGTTGACGGCGAGGCGCCGTCCTTTACGGAAGCGGGTTCTTATGAAAACAGGATGAGCTTTCGAATTCTTGACGAAAACGGCGCGGATCAAACGTCGAATTACGATTTGCAGATTGTAGCGGGAGAGATTCTGATTTCTCCCCGCCCCTTGAGCGTGACGACGGAGAATGCGCAATGGCAATACGATGGTGCGCCGCACGTTGCGAACGGTTATACTGCGGAGGGAATGTTAGAGGATCACGTTTGCGAGATCCTTCGTAGCTTCGAAGCGACGGACGTTGGTGAGTATCAGAACGAGATTCTTTTTGCGATCAAAGACGCCGCAGGCAGAGACGTGACGGCAAATTATTCAATCAGTGCGCAATACGGCACTTGCAAGATCACGCCTCGTCCCATTCTGATCACGACGAAAAGTAAGGAATTTGTATACGACGGTAATCTGCACTATTACTACGGTTATACGGCAGAAGGGTTGGCAGATCAACAAAACGTTTATATCATCGAATGGACGGAAGAGAAAAACGTCGGCGTATATCTCAATTCCATGAACTTTGTTATCAGAGACGCTCTGGGCAGAGACGTTACGTTTAATTATGAATTGAACGTGGCTTACGGCAATTTGACGATCTTACCGAGACCGTTGTATTTTACAACGCATAGCGGCAGCTGGATGTATGACGGCGAGGAGCATAAAAACGGTGAATATGATGCCAATGGTGCTGCTGAAGGACATGAGGTCAATTCCGTGTGGTGTCCCACCATTGTTTCCGTTGGACAAATTCCAAATGAGATCGAGATCAAGATCGTTGATCAGAGCGGAATCGACGTCAGTGAAAATTACGAAATCATTTCCTCGTATGGTATTTTGACCGTAACGAAAAGACCGATCACCGTTCTTACGGCGAGCGGATCGTGGATATATGACAGTGTGACGCATAATTCGACCGATTTCGAAGTGATCTCGGAAATCGGAGTTGCCGAGGGTGATCGATTGCAAATATCTGAAGCCTCTTCCATTACGAACGTGGGAAAAACGGACAATATCCCCTTCGGGTTCGATATCGTCACGGCAGAGAATGCTTCTGTGAAAGAAAATTATGAGATCACGTGGGAGTACGGAAAATTGGAGATCACGCCGAGACCGCTCTCCATCAAACCGATTGACTATTCGAAAATTTACGATGCACAGCCCTTGAGCCCTTCGAAATGGGAATTTGCGCCGGACAACGAAAAGGATCCTGTCCCGTGGCATTCGATCGAGGTGACTTATGAGGGACAACGAACGGACGTTGGTATCAGCGCCTCGTCTATCGTTTCAGTTGTAATCAAAGACGGGGAAGAGGACGTAACGTATAATTATCGCGTAACGACCGCGGAAGGTGTTCTGGAGATTTTGCCGAGACCCATCGGCATTAAGCCGGCAGACGCCGAAAAATTGTATGACGGTACGCCTCTTTATGCAACGGATTGGGAATATTTGGCGAATACGGAATATTTTCTCGTTTCGGATCATTGGTTGAACGTATCTTTTACGGGCAGTCAGACAGAGGTGGGAGAAAGCGCTTCTTTCATTGCTTCCGTCAGTGTAACAGACGGTAACCACGATTTGACTTACAATTACGATATTTCCGTAGAAGAAGGCACACTTACCGTCTATAAAGATTCCGAAGGCGGCGGTTCGGGTGGAGGCTCGGGTGGAAGCTCGGGCGGAGGCTCGGGCGGCGGCTCGGGTGGAGGCTCGGGCGGCGGCTCGGGTGGCGGCTCGGGTGGCGACTTGGGCGGTGGCTTGGGCGGCGGTTCGGGTGGAGGATTTATGGATAATGAATTTTCCGATATCCGTGACGAAGAGCATGCCTCGGATGGCGATGGTGATATCGTTGTTGGCTACGTATATTCGGCCGCGTCTGACTATTTGTATTTGCGTCGCAGATCGTTTGGTGATTACAGAAACGGCACCTGGTTGCCCGGTCCTGCCGTCAACAAGCTCATGCCCGGAGGATACAATTACAATTATCTTACGTCCGTGGCTCTTTCAAATTACGGTCTTGAAAGCGTCCACGTCGAATTCAAGGATATGCAGATCGGTCTTTTGCCGTACTATCTCGGACTTTCCGATGGTGATTACGAAAAGTCCGACAATGACGTGGCAAATGCCAAGCTCTCGGAATCGTATTCTTTGGAATACTATATGCCGTCTTCGAGATTGAATTTCTTTGATCTGCAGGGCTTGCTTGCGGATTATAGTGAATTTGAGGAAACGTATGCGCGTGAGGTAGACAAACGCTATCTTTCTGTGGATGACGAGACTCGTGAATATATGCTTGGTATTATCAAGAGCGAGGGATATAATCTTTCGGATCCTTACGTGGTCAAAAAGATTGCTACTTATATCCAGAACGCCGCGACGTATAATCTGGATTATGACAGAGAAATGGATAGCGAAGATAATATCATCGTTGCTTTTCTGGAGCAGTACAAGGAAGGTGTCTGCCGTCATTATGCTTCGGCGGCGGTCATGCTTTATCGAACGCTCGGTATTCCCGCAAGATACGTGGAAGGCTTTGCCGTACAAGCGTCGGCTGACGAATACGTTGCTATTACGTTGGATCGGGCGCACGCATGGGTGGAAATATACGTTGCGGGCGTTGGCTGGGTCATGGTTGAAGTGACCGGTGGTTCGGGATCGAGCGGCGGTATGGGCGGATCCGATAATATGAATACGAACCCCGGCTCCTCTGAACCGCAGAAGATAGAGGTCGAACCGAATTATCAAGGAAAGATTTATGACGGCGCGACTCTTTTGCCTGACGCAAACAATGTTAAGGGCAATGCGCTTTTGGAAAAGCTTCTCAATATGGGATATTACTTCGATGCTGTGATCTCGGGCTCCCAGACGGAAGTCGGACAGAGCGAGAGCGTGATTGAAAGCTTCCGTCTTTTCGATCCGAAGGGAACGGACGTTTCCGAATTTTACGAAATCGAATGTCGTTCGGGATTGCTGAAAGTGTTCCCGCAGGAAAAGTCGATCGTTCGTATATATTTGCATCAAACGCAGAAATATTACGACGGCACGGCGCTTTCGATCGCGCAAGACGCTTATGAGATCATCTCGATCGAAAGCGGAGCTTCGCTGACTTTGAAGATCAATATCAGTCTGACCGAGGTCGGAAAACTTTCGCTTTCCGATTTGAATGCAGATCCGGATCATTATATCACGTATCGTGTCGATAGAGACGGTACAGACGTTACGGATGAATTCATCGTGGAATTTACAGAGCCGAAGGATTCCTCCGTTTCGTATGCTCCGATCCGTATTGATCCCAGAACGATCGAGGTAACGTCAAAAAGCGTCACCAAGGTGTACGATTCCGTTCCGTTGATGTGCCAAGACGTTTTCGTCTCTTTCGGCTCTCTTGTGGAAGGACACTATATCTCTGCCGTTACCGAGGGTGAGATCACCAATGTCGGAGAGGTTTTCAATACGATCCTTTCGGTTCGTATCTATAATGAAAACGAAGAAGACGTAACCGATAACTATAATATTTCCAAATATATCGAAGGTGTTCTGAAGGTCATTCCCGAGGAAGACTGAATCATAGTCTCTCTTGTCGTGATTGCAATCACGAAAAGAGAGACTATTGTTTTGTTTGAAAAAACATGGACTTGTATTTTGAGCTTCAATATGATATAATAAAGAAACGGACGGTTTGGTCGGTTTTATCCGATCTGGCTTTGGGAATGGAAGAAATCATAAGAAAGGCATAGTTATCGGTATGGTTTATTACGTTGCAACAAATGGGAACGATGGTAATGCAGGCACGAAGGAATGCCCGTTTGCTACGCTTGCGAGGGCAAGAGACGTGGTAAGAGAGCAGATCCGTGCGAGGCTAACGGAATCCGTGACGGTCAAGATCTTTTCCGGAATATATAAGGTTGAGAATATTTCTTTTGACGAGCGGGATAGCGGAACGGAGGAATTTCCCATTCTTTACGAGGCGGAGGGTGACGTGACGCTGAACGGAGGCATTCGTCTGACAGCAGAAATGTTTGAGCCGTTGACGGAGCAGGAGCGGTCGCGCTTGTCGGTTGAGGCGGCGTCTTGCGTTGTGCGTACAAATCTTCGCCGCTTGGGTTTGTCTGAATCGGATTGGGGCGAGATGTGTGTGACGGGTTCTCATCATACGGGCGATCGATACGACGGAGCGGTGCTTTCTCCGATCTGGTGTGAGCTTTTTGTCAATGACGTGCGCCAGACGATCGCGCGCTACCCGAACGAAGGATTTTTGTATACGGAAGAGCCCATTCGTGAAGGGGATGGGTTGGAATCGAAGGTAACGGGAAAGGTTATCTATCGATATACGACGGAGCAATGGGCGCAGAAGCGAAATCCCATTTCTGATATTTTCGGTATTGATGAGGACACGGCAAGGAGAGCGGCATCCTGGAAAACCTTGCGAGATGTATGGATGTTTGGATATCCTGCATGGAACTGGGCGGGAATGTCAACGCCGATTGCTTCCATCAGTGTGAAAGATCGTTCTATGGAAACGAAAATGGTTTCCCGTTACGGCATAAAGCCGCACGCGCCTTACTATTTCTATAACGTTTTTGAAGAGCTGGATTCACCGGGAGAATGGTATCTTGATCGGGAAAGCGGCTGGCTCTATCTGTACCCGCCTTGTGAGCTTTCTGCCGCGGTGATCGATCTTTCCATTCTTTCGGATAGCATTCTGACGGTGAAAAACGCCGCATATATGACGTTTAAAGGCTTGACCTTTACGGCGACGCGCGGTGATGCGTTGAAGATGTCGGGGCATCATCTGTCTTTGGAAAATTGTGAGATCAAAAACGTTGCGGGCAACGCGGCGGTGATCGACGGTGATCACATTCACGTGAGCGGTTGCACCATGCATCATCTCGGACGAGGCGGTGTCATTATCAACGGAGGAGATCGCTCGAAGCTGATTCCCTCGAGTAACATTCTCGAGGACAATCACGTGCATCACATATCGGAGATCTTCACAACCTATCAGCCCGCATTTTCGCTGGAGGGTGTCGGAAATCTTTGTCGCCGCAACCGTATTCACGATTCCACTCATATGGCGATCTGTTTTATGGGAAATGATCATGTTATCGAATATAATGAGATCTACGACGTGTGTAAGACGGCAGACGACTCTTCGGCGATCTATTCCGGAAGAGATTACACTACGCAAGGAACGGTTATCCGGTACAATTATTTCCACGATATCAAAAGTGTCGAAAAAAATGACGTTGGTATTTTTGCCGTATACTGCGACGATTGCCTCGGAAAATGTACGATCGAGCATAATGTTTTTGAGCGTTGTCAATCGGCTCTGCTTTTGCACGGCGGGCACAATATGACCTTTCGCGGAAACGTGATCATTGACGCTTGTGCGAAATCGAGAAATTCTATTAACTTCAGCAAATATTATTATCCCGAGGATCTTGAGGGGAACGGCGTTCACGTTCAGCGTCTGGCTCTTGTGCCTTGGCAAAGCGAGGTTTGGAGAAAGGCTTATCCGCAGATCGGGCAGTATCTCTCGTGGGACGCACAGACAGAGCAGAAATACCCGCATTTCGGAAATATTTCCGATAATGTTATCATTAACCACGCTCCGTTTGAAGTCAACTTCCCGTGGTATGACACGCGGTTTGAAAATAAAATGGAGAACAATGTTTTTCTCAAAGATCGTCCGGCAGGAAGCACCGTCTATCTTTGCAGTGATCTTTTGCCGAAGATGATCGAAAACTTTGAAGCGATCCCAATGGATGAGATCGGCACGGACGTTTGACGATCGTTTCCGATTGTTTTTAAATAAATTTTTCGGATTTTTTTGATATTTCTTAAAAAACCTATATACAAAACGATAAAATCGTGATAGAATAATAAAGCAATACTATTCTTTAAAGGAGTATATAAAATGAAATTGGTTTACAAAGGCAAAACAAAAGACGTATATGAACTCGAAAACGGCAACGTATTGCTCAAGTTCAAGGACGATTGCACCGGCAAAGACGGCGTATTCGATCCGGGCGAAAATAGCGTAGGTCTTACGATCGAAGGCATCGGCAAGGCAAACCTCAAGTCCTCCATCTACTACTTCGAGCTTTGCAAGAAGGCAGGCATCAAGACTCACTATGTCAGCGCTGATATCGAAAACGCAACTATGGAAGTTCTTCCTGCTGAATGCTTCGGTAAAGCTCAGGGCGGCGGCGGTCTGGAAGTTATCTGCCGTTTGGTTGCAACCGGTAGCTTCGTTCGCAGATACGGCGAATATATCAAAAACGGAACTCCTCTCACCGGCGGTTACGTTGAATGCACCTTCAAGAACGACGAAAAGGGCGACCCGTTGGTAACCGGCGAAGGCTTGGTTGCGCTCGGTATCATGACTCCCGAAATGTTCGAATCTCTCAAGGCGCAGACGCTCGCTATCACCAAGATCGTTGCTGATGACCTCAAGACCATCGGTCTCGACCTCTGGGATATCAAGTTCGAATTCGGTTACAATAACGGCGAAGTTGTTCTGATCGACGAAATCGCATCCGGTAATATGCGTGTTTACAAGGGTGATACCATCGTTGAACCCATCGAACTGACCAAGCTTATCAACAACAGATAATGATAATCAGTTAAAAATACAGGCGTGATACTTTTTGGTATCACGCCTTATTTTGTTGCGGTATTTTTGGAAATGCATTTTAACACAAAACTTCCTCTTGCTATTTTATGAAAAAGGTGATATGATAAAGATAATAATACTCCGGTCGGAAAGAGGACATTCCGACGGTGAAAAACGAAAAGGAGAACGGTTATGAGTCGTGTTAAAAATGAACCCAAATACAAAAACGGATTGTTGCAGGCGATTCGCGCGCAATTGGAGCATAGAGCGTTCTGGCTTTATCTTCTCTGCGACGAGGCAAAAAAGAGAGGGCTTGATCCCCGTGATTTCGCAAGCGCGGCAATCAAACGATGCGGTCTTTCTCACGGAACGGATCTCGTGAAAAAGGGAAATACCGATAGCCTGAAGGGCTTGAAGAAAACGTTGTTCACCAAGCCCGCACAGTTGGTTTTTGAAATGAAGGTTTTGGAGTCCACTGACGATAAGCTTTCGATAGATTTTCACTATTGCCCGCTCGTCAAGGCTTGGCAGAATGCGGGTTGCACGGACGAGGAGATCGCTATGCTTTGTGACATCGCGATGTGTGGTGACCACGGCATCGGCGAACGTTATGGAAGCGTGCTTGATCTTCCCAAATGTATAGCAAAGGGTGACGATATGTGTTGCTTGCGCTATCATAAGAAAGAGGACGCGACGGAGAAAAACTGAAAAACGGATAATCTGCGTTTGAAATGCTTCTCGGAGCTATGAATTTTTATCGTGAAAGGAATTTCCGAATATGCAACGAAAAATGAAATTTTTAAGCTTTTGGTCGATCAACGATGGCGTTTGTACCGAAACGATTTGTCGGCAAATGTCCGAAATGCAGAAGCATGGAATTGAGGGGGTCGTATACCATCCCCGCTTTTATCCGGGGAATCCGGATTATATGTCAGACGAATTTATTCGTGTAACGGGTGAAGTGATTCTTTACGCCAAATCGATCGGTATGGAATTTTGGATCTACGACGAGAACGGATGGCCTTCTGGCTCGGCTGACGGTCAGGTGCTGAAGGCGCACCCCGATTCCAAGCGTTGGGGACTTGCCTATGTAAAAGAAGAAGAGGTGCGCGAGGGAGAACAGATTCTTTGCCGACATGGTGAAAAGGTCATCGTGGCGCGAGGAGAAAGAGGCGTCAGCCCTCTTTGCCGTGCGACGACGGATACTTTTATCGCATTGACACACGAGCGGTACGAAAAAGAGCTTCCGAGCGAGGCGTTTGACTACGTCACGGGATTTTTCTGTGATGAAGTGGATTATTTCCCGGGACATCTTTTTGCAGAAGGCGCAGTGCCGTGGTGCGCGGATTTTGAATCTTTTTATACAGAAAAGTATGGTGAATCGCCCTGTGGCGAGCTATGGAAGCTTTTTGACCGTGAGGAAGAGCATCCCGAATTCAAAATTCGATTTTGGGAGACGTCAGGGGATTTGATCGCGCGGAATTTCTATCAACCGTATCTTGAATGGTGTGAAAAGCGAGGAAAGCTTTTTACGGGACATCTCAAGGGAGAAGAAAGCCCGTATTTTCAGTTGATGTTCAGTGGATCCTGCTTTACTCAGCTCAAAGGTCTCTCTTTGCCTGCAATCGATACGCTGGAGCGTTATCATGGCAATCATTTCTTCCCGCATTTGTTGGCGTCCGTCGCGGCGCAGCAGGGCAGATCCGGATGTCTGGCAGAAGCTATGGGCGGAGCAGGCTGGGGCGTTTCTCCCGGCGATATTGAAAAATATATGACTTGGCTTGCGGAAGCCGGCGTGGAACGCGTGGTATTGCATTTAGATCAACTTTTGCTGAAGGCGAGGGCGATCCGTGATTGGCCGCCGTCTGTGCCTTTGCATTTGACTTGGCACGGAGCCTTTGCAGAAATGCTTGAGGGCATTCGGGAAACGACAGAGCCTCTTTTGCAGGCGGCATGGCGCGAACCGAAAATTCTGATCGTTACTCCCACGCGCGGCGTGATGGCGTACTACCGTCCGCATTTTGCGCCGCAGATCAATTTGCATGACGGAAGCGGCATTCCCGACAGTGCGTCTGCGCAAATCAACGCGAGATTTCTTGCTATGGTCGAGCGTTGTTATTCTGCGGGATGGCGATACCATTTCACAGAAGAAAGAGAATTGAAAAACGCTCGTATTTTCGATGGCAAGCTTCGTCTGGGCGATATGGTTTATGAAAAGGTGCTGATCTTCGATGACTGTCGGTTCGAAAGCGACGAGCAAGCTTTGATCGATGAAATTGAAAAAATGGGCATGCTTGTATCGGCTCCGACGGATATCGAACGAATTTCCGATGAACAAGCGGTATGTGAAACGGTTCCCGAACAAAGCGAATGGAAGATCGATTTCCCTGAAGAAAATCAATTGCTCCTCGAGTGGAATGCCGATTCGTGCGGTAATCTGCTTGCAACGGTCGGAATGAAGCATATGGATTCTCTGCTTACTCTCGTTTTTTCTGATCCGATTGAAGAATTGCGTGTGAATGATCGAGCGATCGAGAGCGAGGACAAAAAAGTATTTTTGATTTCCGATTTTTCCGACGTTCTGAATCTGAAAGTGACGCCGACGAAAACGGAGAAATTGCCGTTTGCCTGGTTGAAGGGCGCTTTCGCGGCTTCTTCTGTGAACGGTTGGAAGGAATTTGATCGCGGACAGGTCACTTGCGAAGGAAATTTCATGATCGATGGCTCTGATACGGCAAAAAGACTTTCGGACGGCGAGCTTGTGTCGCAGGGACTTCCGTTTTTCGGAGGACTTCTTACGGCAAAGAAACGTTTCGTTCTGACTTGTGATTATAACGGCACGTTGGATTTCGACGGACTTGGCGTTGCCGCGGCGAAAATTACCGTTGACGGAAAAACGATCGGCTGGTGGTGGAAGAATAAAAAGCTCCGCGTTTCCTTGTCCGAGGGTGCGCATACCGTGATGATAGAGGCGGCTCCGAGTACTTATAACACGTACGGTCCGCACCATTATTATCTTGGTGATTGCAGACTAACGTCTCCGGATACCTTTTTCGGAAGAGGCGGGTATACCGATGATCCCGATGCACCTGCCAACACATTTGTAGACGGTATGCAATTCGTGAAATTTACGGTCAGCGGAAATCTTGTTCTCGAGTGAAAATATTCAAATTCAC
This sequence comes from Eubacteriales bacterium, assembly GCA_045646925.1. Lineage (GTDB taxonomy): Bacteria > Bacillota > Clostridia > Oscillospirales > CAG-272 > QALR01. The sequence goes on along the minus strand of JAZRLQ010000048.1, from coordinate 4,299 downwards.
TTTGAGCGATTTTCTATAGCAAAATAAAAGCACTTATGATGTGGTTCTATCACCTTCATAAGTGCTTTTTATATTGAGTTTGCTTATTTTGTGTGTGTTTCTATCCAATCGCGATACCAGTAAGCGGAATCCTTGGGAATGCGCTCCTGCGTTTCATAATTGACGTAAACGATGCCGAAGCGATCCGTATAACCCTTTGCCCACTCAAAATTGTCCATGAAGGACCAGAGAAAATAACCGCGAATGTCCGCGCCTTCGTCGACTGCTTTTTCCAGCTCGAGCAAGTAGCGGTGCAAAAAGTCAACGCGATTGGGATCGTGAACCTTGCCGTCGAGAGAAACGCTGTCGTGCGCAGACATTCCGTTTTCCGTAATGAAAAGAGGATGTTTGTAGCGCTCGCAGAGAAATTTGGGTGCCCAACGCAAACATTCTGGCGTGACGGACCACTGAATTGCGGTTTTCGCCGCGCCAATCTCGCGGGGCGCAGGGGCATAGCCGCCTTTGCCGTCTGAAACGATGGCGTTGCCATTATAAATATTCTGCGCGTAAAAATCGATTGGCTGGCTGATGAGCTTCATATCCTCTTCTGTGATTTCGGGGAGATAATCTTTATAGAGCGCAAGACCGTCCTCGGGATAACGTCCGAGCATGACGGGATCGCTCCACCAGGATACGTTGCGCATAACGCCTCTTCCGAGAGGAGGGCAGGCGAAGAGACTTTTTTTCGCCGCTTCGATATCTTCGATCGAATCTGTCAAGGGATAGTTTGCGGTGCAGGTAGGGGCATAGCCGATCAGAATCGGTTGCTTTGCGTTTCGACGAAGCGCAATGACGGCAGCTCCGTGCGCTTTCAGCACGTTATGGCACATACGGAAAATATCACGATAGGAAACTCTGAGACCGGGCGCGTGTACGCCGGTCAGATAACCCGTTCCGATAAAGCACTGCGGTTCATTGAACGTGATAAAATTTTTGCAACGGTCGGAATAAAGCTCCGCGATCTTTGCCGCGTAATCTGCAAACCACTGCACGCTTTCGTCGTTCAGCCATCCGCCCTTGCAGTATAGCTCGTAGGGATAATCCCAATGGAATAGTGTGATATACGGTTCAATACCGTTGGCAACCAATTCGTCCAGCAGATCGGAATAGAAGCGGACACCCGCCTCATTGATCTCTCCCGTGCCTTTCGGAAAAATTCTCGTCCAGCTGATCGAAAAACGATAAGCCTTGATTCCGAGCTCTTTCATCAGACGAACGTCCTCTCGGAATCGGTGATAATGATCACAGGCAATATCACCCGTGTGACCTTCGTCAATATGTCCTTTTTCGTGGCAGAAAACGTCCCATACGCTGAGTCCTCTGCCGTCCTCGTTCCATGCGCCTTCGATCTGATAAGAGGCTGTTGCGCTACCCCATATGAAATTTTTGTCAAATCCCATACAATTATCCAATATCCAAAGCATTGCCGACTTCGGATATGCATCCTTTCTTTTCATACGTTACTTTTATCATACCAAGAAAAGTTGCGTTCGTCAATAAGTATTTTCCGATGGAATTCTTTTTTTACAGAGCAAAAGATCGATATGGGGTGAAGCAAAAAATAAACGCTCGGTTTCAAGATATTTGAATTGCAGGTCTTGACGAAGCAAAATTTTGGCGATATAATAAAAATACCACAGTTCACGCAATTGAAATGAGTGTGGGGTCTTTATTCATTTAGATGATATCAATTACAAGAATTTATTTATAAGACGTTTGATGATCGCACTCTGATTAAACCAACAATCTACGAAAGCAGGACGAATATAATGATGAAAAAGGACGTTTATTGTTATGAAACGCATTTGCACACGTCGCCCGTCAGCAAATGCGCACGCGCAACGGTTCGTGAAACGTTGGAGGCTTATGTGAAGCTTGGCTACGACGGCGTTTTCATTACCAATCATTTTCTGGGCGGTAATATTTTGCGTGACCCTTCATGGTCTTATGAAGAAACGATTCATTTTTACTTCTCGGATTACGAAGAAGGCGTTCGTGTCGGCAAAGAATTGGGAATCGCCGTATTTTGCGGCATTGAGTTATCTTATAAGGGAACTGACTTTTTGGTATACGGTTTGGGAAAGGAATGGTTCCTTATGCATCCGGAGATCGAAAATATGAAATTTTCGTCTCTTCTTTCGCTTCTGGCTGACGCAGGCGCGCTGATCATTCACGCGCATCCTTTCCGTGAAGCCTCCTATATTGACCATATCCGCCTTTTCCCCCGCCATATTCATGGTGTGGAGACCTTTAACGCTTGCCGTACACAGTTTGAAAACGGTATGGCTGAAATGTATGCGAAATATTACGGTCTGCCCGATTTTTCGGGATCGGATAACCATAACGGCGGTGTGCAGAAAATTCTCGGGGGTATGTCCTCGGATACACCGATTCGTGACGAACAGGATTTCATTACAAGATATTACAGCGGAAAATTGAAACCGATCCGCAAGGAACGCTAAAACCATTGATTTTACAGATAAAAAGCGCGATCATATTTCGGCAGAGGACACTTCCTCTGCCGATTTTTTATATGCTTTTTCGGAAATCATATCTTTTATGCATTATGCATGATTATCTGCTTGACAAATACATTCTTTTGTGTTAATATGATAAATACGACGGAAAGTCAAAAGGAAGGTTAGGATCGATCTTTTTCATGATAAAAAGAAACGGATCGCGTCGGAACTGCATATACTGTCAAAAGACGGCGTTTGGGACCCGAACGATTCGATATGCGAAAAGATTTGAGACCTTTATATCATATAAAGAAAGCGAGCATTGCGTATGTATGCGACATTAAATGAAATCGGACGAAAGTTTAATCTGAAGGGGGAACTGTATACCTACGAGGTTATCACGATGGGTAATATCAATTCGACCTATAAGGTGACTTATATGTCTGCAGATGGAAGCTTGACCCCGTACCTTTTTCAAAGGGTAAACACCCATGTTTTCAAAAATCCGATTGAGATCATGAAAAATATTGACCGCGTGACCGGTTATATCAGTGAGAAATATCCCGATCAGAGAACGCTTCATTATTATCATGCCGAAGACGGATTGAACTATTATATTTGCGACGATAACGCATTTTGGCGTGTAGTCAATTATATCGATTCGATCACTTTTGACGCTTCTGAGGACCTCAAGGTAATTGAAGCGACCGGCAAAGCGTTCGGTCAGTTCCAGACTCGTCTGTCGGATTTTGACGGATCCTTGCTTTATGAAACGATCCCGGATTTCCACAACACGAAAAAGAGATTGGATACGCTCTTCAATCATATTGACGAGGATCCCTGCGGTCGTGTTGCGGATATTCAGAAGGAAATTGAATATCTTTCTTCTGTTCGTGAGAAAGCCGGCGCGCTCAGCGTGCAGTTCGCAAACGGAGAGATTCCGAAAAGAGTAACGCATAACGATACGAAGTGCAACAACGTTCTTTTTGACAGAGTAACCAAAGAACCGATCGTTGTCATCGACCTCGATACGATCATGCCGGGCATGTCCATGTACGATTTCGCGGATGCGGTTCGCTTTATCGCAAACACTGCGGTCGAGGATGAACCCGACGTTTCGAGAGTTTATTTTGATACCTCCAAGTTCCGCGCATTTGCGCAGGGCTTTATCGGTGCGACGAAGGATGCACTCGAACCCGTTGAGATTGAAAATCTCGTGAAGGCGACGTTCTCTATCACGGTTGAGCTTGCATCCCGCTTCCTTGACGACTATATTACGGGAGACCTTTATTTCCGTTGCACGTATCCCAAGCATAATCTCGTCCGTACCCGTTGCCAGCTTCAGCTTGCAAAGGATATCGAACGCAAATGGGATGAGCTTTCCTGGATCATTCGCGATGTGATCGAAAAAATGTCTTGATAAGACCGTTTCTCATAGAGAAGGCTTCGTCCAGAAAGCGAATTCGCTTTTCAGTTAACAAACGGCGCCCCGATGGATTTTTAAATCTGTCGGGGTGTTTTTATATTCCGCGATTTTTGCGAATTTTGATTCAATAAAATTTATAAAAAATCATTGTCAGCTATTGAACAAACCGATAAAACATGATATAATACGAAATGTCTAAAACAAACAAAAATTCTCCGTTGGAGGTAATAAGAATGCGCAAAACATACAAGGTTGGGATGATTGGTCTTGGCGGTATTGCGAAAGGTGCGCACATGACCGCGTATAAGAGAATGGATAACGTTGAGGTTGTGGCGAAGTCGGATCGTAGCCATGTCGTTCTGTGAGCCAAGGAGT
>JAZRLQ010000047.1:0-75035 GCA_045646925.1 Eubacteriales bacterium | reverse complement strand
ACCCTTGCCGAAGCCCTTGCCGCTAAGCTCGGCTACATTTATACCGATACGGGAGCCATGTACCGCACGATCGGACTTGCCGCCAAACGTGCCGGAATTTCGCCTGAAGATAAAAAATCCATCGTTGAAATGCTCCCCTGTGCCAAAATCTCGCTCGGCTTTGAAAACGGCGAACAAAAAATCTACCTGAACGAAGAAGACGTCGGCGGTCTGATCCGCACCAATGAAATTTCCGCATACGCCTCCAAGGTCTCCGCCATTCCCGAGGTCCGCGCGCATTTGCTTTCTCTTCAGAGAAATATCGCCGCTGAAAATAACGTCATCATGGATGGACGAGATATCGGCACCGTGATCCAGCCGAACGCACAGGTCAAATTTTTCGTAACCGTTTCCGATAAAGAACGCGCTCGCCGCCGTTATATGGAGCTGATCGCAAAAGGGGAAAATACCACCGAGCAAGAGGTTTACGAAGCCATGAAGGCACGCGACCTGCAGGATAGCACGAGAGAGATCGCTCCGGCAATCCCTGCTGAAGACGCGATTTTCCTTGATAATTCCGGCGATTTTGATACCGTTATCGCAACCGCTCTCGAAATCATTCAAAATAAAACGAAAAAATAAGAAAGGATCCTTACGCCATGACAAAAATGTACCGATTTTTCCAAATTCTTTTCAAGCCGATCTATAAACTTTTCTTCCGCGTTAAAGTGGAGGGACTGGAAAATGAAATGAAAGAGGGCGCTTGCATCATCTGCGCCAATCACATCAGCATGCACGATATTTTCTTTATCGGCACCCACATGAAACGCCAGATCTATTTCTTTGCGAAAAAAGAACTCTTCAAAAATCCGATCCTCGGCAAAATCCTCCGTTCCTTTGGCACGATTTCCGTTAATCGCGGTGCAGGCGACCTGAAAGCCATCAAAGCCACCATTGAGGTTTTGGAAAAAGGCAACTACGTCGGACTTTTCCCTCAGGGCACCCGTATTCCCGACAAAGAGCCCTCCGTTGAGGATGCCAAGGGCGGCGTCGGTCTCTTCGCTTTCCGTTCCAAATGCAGCATTCTCCCCATACATATCAAAACCAAAAATTACAGAGTCCGTCTGTTCCGTAAAGTAACCGTCATCGTCGGCAAGCCCATTCCCTACGAAGACCTCGGCTTCACAAGCGAAAAAGGAACCATGGCAGAATACAATGCAGCGTCCAGACTGATTTTTGAACGCATCTGCGAGCTTGGAAAAGAGGAACAGAAATAAATGGAGATCATCACAGCGAAATACGCAGGCTTCTGCTTCGGCGTGAAACGCGCCGTCGATGCCGTTTTCCGTCTGGCAGAAGAGCGCTCCGAAGCACACATCTATACCGTAGGTGAATTGATCCACAATCCGAACGTGGGAGCCAAATTAAAAGAAAACGGGATCGATACCCTCTCGGAGGAGCACCTTGAGGAAGAATTGAAATACGCCGATCCTCAATCTGTTTTCGTCGTACGCACACACGGTATTCCCTCCTCTGCGCTTGCCACGCTACGCGCATTCGTTCAAAAAAATCCGAAATCGGAAATTCTGGATATGACGTGTCCCTTCGTTGCCAAGATCTATAAAATCATGGAGGAAAACACCTCCAACGATACTTTTACCGTTTTAATCGGCACGGCCACGCATCCCGAGGTGATCGGCATCGCAAGCTACATCAAAGGAAAATTTCGCATTTTTTCGGGTTTTTCTGAATTGTCAGAAGCCATCGAAAGTGATCTTGCACAAGAAATTGATAACAAACAGATCATTTTAGCTTCTCAAACAACGCACAATTTGGAAGATTATCAAAATTGTAAAAAATTTATCAAAAACCTATATACAAACGCTTTATTTTTTGATACAATATGTAATGTTACGGAAACGCGCCAGAAGGAAATTGAGAAGCTTTCCCGCGAATGCAACGCCATGCTCGTCATCGGCGGCAGAGAAAGCTCCAATACAAAAAAGCTCTACGACATCAGCAGAGAAAATTGTCCCGAGACTCATTTCATTGAGACCGCGCGCGATATCCCGTTTCATATTAAACAGATGACCGGCAAAGTCGGCATCGCTGCCGGAGCTTCCACGCCCGGCTACATAATTGAGGAGGTAAAAAACACCATGAGCGAACAGGAAAATTTCGCACAACTTCTTGAGGAATCTTTCAAAACTTTAAATACAGGAGACACCGTTCGAGGCACCGTGATTGCGGTAACCAATACCGAAGTGCACGTAGACATCGGTTCTAAAGTAACCGGCGTTCTTACCATTGACAACGTAACCGACGATCCTCAGGCTAAACTCGAAAACCTTTTCAAGGTTGGTGACGAAGTAGAGGCTGTTGCAGTTCGCGTAAGCGACCTCGACGGTATCGCTACTCTTTCCAAGAAGAAAGTTGATGCACACAACAACTGGGCAAAGATCGTTGCTGCTAAAGAAAACGAAGAAGTTCTCGAAGGCAAGATCACCGAAGCTGTTAAGGGCGGCGTTATCGCATACGCGCTCTCTCAGAAGGTATTCATCCCTGCTTCCCAGACCAACGTTCCCAAGAACGGCGATCTTCAGAGCATCGTAGGTACCAAGCAGAAATTCAAAATCATTGAAATCAAAGAAGACAGAAAGCGCGCGATCGGTTCTATCCGCGTAATCGCAAGAGAAGAAAGAAAAGCTCTTCTCGAAAACTTCTGGGCTAACATCGAAGTAGGCAAGCACTACACCGGTAAGGTTAAGAGCATCACTTCCTACGGCGCATTCGTTGACCTCGGCGGCGTTGACGGTATGGTTCACACCACTGAACTCTCCTGGCTCCGCATTTCTTCTCCCAAGGATGTTGTTTCCATCGGCGATACTCTCGAAGTATTCGTTAAGGACTTCGACCGTGAAAAGAACAGAATCTCTCTCGGCTACAAGACCGAAGATACCAACCCCTGGAAGCTCTTCACCGATAAATACTCCATCGGCGACGTTGCTCCCGTTACCATCGTTTCCATGATGCCTTTCGGTGCATTCGCACAGATCATCCCCGGCGTTGACGGCCTTATCCACATCACCCAGATCGCTAACAGAAGAATCGCTGCTCCCGCAGAAGTTCTCACTCTCGGTCAGGTTGTTGATGCAAAGATCGTTGACATCGACACCGAAAACCACAAGGTAAGCCTCTCCATCCGTGCGCTTATCGAAGCTGCAGCTGAAGAAGCAGTTGCTGAATAATTAAATCGACGACAAAAAAGAACAGACATCAGGATCACCTGTGTCTGTTCTTTTTTCATTTATTCCACTGTAAGCTCAACTGTTTTCAGAGACTGCGAATTGCCGCCGACCATAATATCAAACACACCGGACTCCAGAACCGTCTTTTCGTCCGAATCGATCAGAGAAAGATCGCTTACCGCAAGAGAAAGCTCCACACGAACGGTCTCACCCGCTTTGATAAACACCTTTTTGAACCCGCAAAGCTGCTTTTCGGGCGTCAGAACAGAGCTGAAGCGGTCGTTATAGTACATCTGCACCGTTTCATAGCCATCCATGTCTCCCGTATTGCTAACGTCCACGGAGACGGTCAGAACGTCGCCTGCCTTTGCCGTCGCAGAAGACAGCGTAACGTCCGAATACTCGTACGATGTAAACGAAAGACCGTAGCCGAATGCATACAGACTTCCCTGCTCCACGTCCATATATTTATTGCCGTGCCAACCGGGGTACGTATTGTAATAGCAAGGGATCTGCGCGGAAGTGCGCGGGAAGGATATCGGAAGCTTGCCGGAGGGATTCCATTCGCCCGCAATCAATTCCGCAACACAAAGACCGCCGAGATCACCGCCGTTAAACGCCTCGACCACCGCGTCACTGTGCTTGACCGCCTCCCCAATGCAAAGAGGCTTTCCGTTTACAAGCACCGTTACGACGGGTTTTCCCGTTTCATGCAGTCGGCGCACAAGCTCGTTCTGTCTGCTCGAAAGCTCCAGATTTGCGCGGTCGCGGGATTCGCCGTTTTGCTTCAGACAGTCACCGAGCACACAAATGACAACGTCCGCGCCTTTTGCAAGCTCGATCGCTTCCTCCATCATTGCATCGTCGGAATATTTCATCACGTCGCAGCCCTTTGCATAAACGACCTCGCTATCGGAAAATACCGTTTGTACACCTCTCAGAACCGTGTAGTAATCGCCCGCAGGCACGCAATCGGCAGGAGCCGCGTCCGGATGAGAGAAGAACGTCCAGTCGCCGTATTGCGCGCGGATATCGTCCGCGTTCGGTCCGATGACCGCAATACGACGAAGCTTTTGCTTCAAGGGCAGAACACCGTTGTTTTCAAGCAAAACCAAGCTTTCTCGCGTCAATTTGCGGTTGACCTCAATATGCTCGGCAGAGCCGATCACTTCGCGGGGCAGACGCTTTTTATTCTCGTCAAAAAGCCCCAGCGCAAACTTCACGCGCAGAATACGGCGCACGGCGTCATCAATATAATCCATGGAAATCGCTCCCGATTTCACCTGCGCGATGGCGGATTCGTAGAACTGATAGGAATTCATACTCATATCATTTCCGGCTTCTATCGCGCGGCGAACCCCCTCGTGATAGCTTTCGACCGCCCTCTGCTTCGTGCGCAAGGAGCCCACGTTATACCAGTCCGTCACGACGAAGCCTTCAAATCCAAGCTCATCCTTCAGAATTTCGCGCAAAAGCTTTCTATGCACCGTCAAGGGAACTCCCGATATGGAGCCGTACGCCGTCATGACCGTGGAAGCACCTGCCTCGACCGCCTTTCTGAACGGGGGCAACAGCACCTCTCTGATCTTGCGCATGGAGATCTCCGTATCATAGGAATCGCGTCCGCCCGTCGCTTCACCGTAGCCAATATAATGCTTCAGACAAGCGGCAACCAATCCGTCCTTTTCATATCCCTTGACGATCGCCGCGCCCATAGCGCCAACAAGATACGGATCCTCCCCGAAGGTCTCGTCCACTCTTCCCCATCGGGTATCTCTGCCAATGCACAAAACGGGAGAAAATACCCAGTCCAAGCCGTCGGCGTTCACCTCTCTGGCAGTTACTCTACCCATTTGTTCAACCAAATCGGGATTCCATGAGCAAGCGCAAGCAAGCTGTGACGGGAATATGACGGCGCCGTTCAAAAGAGAATGTCCGTGTATCGCATCAATCCCGAAAATCGGCGGGATCTTCATGCGCGTTTGCGCCGCCTTCTCGCGAATCGCATCCGCATCCTTGCCGAGAACGTGAAGGAAGGAGCCTCCGCCAAGCTCGCAGAAACGCTCAAACACCTCGGGACGAGCGACTTCATAGCTGACCTGTTGCATCTGACCGATCTTCTCTTCCACGGTCATTACGGAAAGCATTTCCGTAATTTTGTTTTCTATTTTTCCGGATAATTTCATGTTGTATTTCCTTTCTGTCGAAATATCGGTATTGCGTATTCATTTTATCACAAACACGATTTTTTTGCAATATCATTTTGAATAAGTGGAAAAAGGGTGTGTGGAAAACTCATATTTTTACTCCCGAAAAAAATTTTTTCTTCTGCATCGCCTTCACGGAGGACGGTTATTTTTCCACAATTCAAGCACGAAAAATCGTCATTTTTTCGGCAAAAAGTCTTGCATTTTCAAGGTATATCCTTTATAATAATTATGTTGGTCCTCGAATGAGGCAAAAAATAAGTTTTCCACAGTTTCCACGAAGTTTTCCACATTTATCTCATCATGTTTCCACAATCCCGACCGAAAGCACTACGCTCGTGAAAACGAACGATTTCCCGGGAATCACATATATCAAAAAAAGGATGATTGCTTTTATGGAACATACATTTTCTCATATTTCCGTCCTGCTTCATGAATGCATTGAAGCTTTGGACATCAAGCCCAACGGCGTTTACGTCGATTGCACCTTGGGCGGAGGCGGTCATTCTCTTGAGATCGTCAAACGCCTCGAAAACGGCAAGCTGATCTGTATTGATCAAGATGCCGCCGCCATTGCCGCCGCAAGCGAACGTCTTGCGCCCTACAAGGACAAGATCATTTTTGTTAAAAACAACTTTTCCGCCTTTGCGGATATTCTTTCCGAGCTCGGAATCGAACGCGTTGACGGCGCGTTGCTTGATCTCGGCGTCTCCTCGTATCAGCTGGACACGCCCGAACGCGGCTTCTCCTATAACGCGGAAGCTCCCCTCGATATGCGTATGAATGAAACCGCCGCTCTCTCCGCTTACGAAGTCGTCAACACGTACAGCGAAGCGGATCTCCGCCGTATCATCACTGTTTACGGAGAGGACAACAACGCTTCCCGTATCGCAGGCGCGATCGTACGCGCAAGAGCGACGAAGAACATCGAAACCACAACGGAGCTCGTTGACATTATCAAAAGCGTCACGCCGAAAAAATTACTCGCCGTCGGCCATCATCCCGCAAAGAAAACGTTTCAGGCGATCCGCATCGAAGTCAATTCCGAGATCTCCATCATCGAGCCCACGCTGAAATCCATCGCGTACCATCTGAATCCGGGTGGCAGAATCGCCGTCATCACCTTCCATTCGTTGGAGGACCGCGCCGCAAAGCATACCTTCAATGCGCTCGCTACCGGTTGCACCTGCCCGCCCTCTTATCCCGTATGCGTCTGCGGCAAAAAGCCCATCGTCAAGCTCATCAACAAAAAGCCGATCCTTCCCGGCGAAGAAGAGCTGCAGTATAACCACCGCTCGCACAGCGCAAAGCTCCGCGTGGTTGAAAAATGCGGAAGCAACGATTGAAAGGAACACCAAGCATGAATCAGCAAAATCAAAGCAAATTTTCTTTGCGAGCGTTCTTGTTGGACGTGTTTTTCGGCGGAAGAGAATATAAAACGAAAAACGCCAAAAGAAAAACGCCGTTCCCCTTCATTCAGGTCGCGCTTTTCATCATTGCAACGGCGTTGATCCTCGCCATCATTTTCTCCGTTATTCATATCTCGGAAATCTCCTCCGAGATCGCCTCCCTCAAAAAGCAAATCATTTCTCTCACCAACAAGGAAGCGTCTTTGGAAAACGATCTGGATCACCGTTATTCTTTCGCGGAAATCATTGAAGCCGTCAAAGAACTCGGTTTTTCGGAAGACGGCGGCAAAATCGTCTACATAGAACCCAAAACCACTGGTGATGTAAATTCGGCAGAATAATCATCATAAAAATCCGGAAATAAAATATACATACTATACCGACATGAAGCAGAGAGAGGACATTATCGGAAAACGGTAACCTCTCTTTATCTTGTTTTTCAGCGTTTTTCATTATCAGTCTGTCGGGATCATCCCAAACAAATCGGTTCATGCGGTTGAAAGGAATCGAAAAATATGTCAAATCTCCACAATCCCGAATCCTCCAAGCCTGCTTCCATTCTTGGCAGACAGTCTGCCGAAATGAAGCTCCGCGCACTCGTCGTATTCGCCGTATGCTCTATACTGGCGCTCGTTGTTATAGGCAGAATCTTTTATCTGCAGGTCATTCGCCATACGCATTACAAAAAGCTCGTTCTGGAGCAAATGCTCTATGAAACGGAGATCATGGGCACACGCGGCAATATTACCGACAGAAACGGCATTACGCTTGCCGCCAATTATACAACCGAACGCGTTTTCATCGACCCTGCATATATTGCAAAGGCAGACGATCCCGAAGCCGTCAGAGAGCTGATCTCCGAAAAGCTGTCCGAAATTCTCGAATTGGAATACGACTTCGTTTACGAAGAAGCCAGCAAATCCAAATACCGCGACAGAACCATCAAGAAAAACGTCGAAAAGGAGATCACAGACAAGATCCGCGCGTTTATGCTGGAATATCAGGACGTCGAATTTTCTTCCTCCAATAAAGAAGTGAAGCTTTCCATGATGATCCACTTCGCAGAAAGCACGACACGCGTATATCCCTTCGGTACGCTCGCGTCTCACGTCATCGGCTTTTGCGGCAACGACGGCGGTCTCTACGGGCTGGAATATCAGTACAATCAGGCGCTTTCCGGTACCTCCGGAAAGATCATGACTGCGCAGAACGCCAGCCACGGCGCCATGCCCTACAATTACGAAACCTATATTGACGCAGAAAACGGCGCCAATCTCGTCACCACACTCGACTACAATATCCAGAGCTATCTGGAAAAATATCTCGAGGAAGCCGCCATCGAGGGCGGAAGCAAAGACCGCTCCTGCGGCATCATTATGAACGTCAAGACGGGCGAGATCTACGCAATGGCAACTTACCCCTATTTCGATCTCAACAATCCCCGTGAATTGCCCGACTATTATGACGAGGTTCTTGCGGATTACGCAAACCTTTACGGAGCGGATTCAACCCAATACCTCACAAAAAAATCGGAGCTTTTGTTCAGAAACTGGACCAACAAGTGTCTGACCGACACCTACGAACCCGGTTCCACGTCCAAGATCTTCACCACCTCCATGTCTCTGGAGGAAGGCCTCGCCTCTCTTTCCGATACGTTCACCTGCACGGGCGGATATCTCGTCAGCGGTTGGCATAAGCCGATCCAATGCCATAAGCGCACCGGTCACGGCGTTCTGGACTTCGCAGGCGCGCTCCAGCAATCCTGCAACCCCGCAATGATGCAGCTCGCTGAACGCATCGGTGTCACCACCTACGGCAAATATTTTACCGCATTCGGTCTTGACAGCAAAACGGGCATCGACCTCCCCGGCGAAGCAAATTCCATCTACACCCCCGCGGAAAATATGTCCGGCGTCGACCTTGCCGTTTACTCCTTCGGTCAGCGTTATAACGTTACCGCCATTCAGCAGATCGTTGCGGTAGCCGCCGTCGCAAACGGCGGAACGATGGTCGTTCCTCACGTTGTCAAGGAGATCGTCGACGACGACGGCAACGTTCTCGCTTCCTTCGGCACAACTGCCGTCAGACAGGTCATCAGCGAAGAAACCGCCGATACCATTTCCAAGATCCTCGCAGACGGCGTATCCGGAGACGGCGGCGCGAAGAACGCTTACGTTCAGGGTTATTCCGTTGCCGCAAAAACGGGTACGACGGAAAAAGGCACCTCCGGCAACAAACGAATCGCCTCCACCGTTGCTTATGCTCCCGCAGACGATCCCGAGATCATCTGCATCGTCATCGTCGACGAGCCCACGCTCGGCGCTCGTTACGGTAGTACCAACGCAGCCCCCTACGTTTCCAAGATTCTCGCCGACGTTCTTCCTTATCTCGGCATTGAGCCCGAATACACCGACGAAGAGCTTGCTAAATTGGAAGTCAAGCTTCCCAATTACCGCGGACTTTCTCTGGATGAAGCGATCATGCGTCTCACCGAAGCAGGCTTCTCCTATGAAATCGTTGGCTCGGGAACCAGCGTCATCAATCAGGTTCCTCCCGCAAACAGCACGCTTTCCAAGGATAACGGCGTCGTCATCCTCTACACTAGCGAAGCCGTCGAGGAAAAGAATGCCGTCGTGCCCAATCTTCTCGGCATGACTGCCGCGCAAGCAAACAAAGAGCTCGCTAACGCAGGCTTCAATATCCATCTGGAAGGCGCTTTGAACGGATCCGGCGCTATCGTCATGTCGCAGTCTCTCGAAGCGGGCGCCGTCGCTCCGAAAGGAACCGTCATTACCGTAGAGATACAGCACACCAACTTCACAGACTGATAAAACGAAACGTTCAAATCCACGGATGTACAAAGAATATTTTCTTTTGAAAAATATCTTTACATGATCGGAGGATTTATGCGCCTTTCTCATATCATCAAACCGGAGGAAATACTCTCCGCCGAAAAACCGATGGATCTGAACATCGGAAAAGCGGAGAGCGACTTCCGCAAGCTCACTCAAAACGACGTCTTTTTTTGCGAGGACGGCTTTCACGAAAGCGGGTTCTCGCACGTGCAAAATGCAATCACAAAAGGGGTGGCGGCAATCGTCACCTCTCTTGGCGGTTCAAAAAGGATCGGCAACGTCGCCGTTCCCATCATTGAAGTTGAAAACGTCAGAAAAAGCTATTCTCTCGCATGGTGCCGCGCAGAAGGCGATCCCGCAAAGGATCTTCGTCTGATCGCGGTTACGGGAACGAACGGAAAAACGTCCGTCTCCTCCTTTCTGCACACGCTGCTCAGTGAGTCGGGAATTCCGACGGGACTCATCGGGACCGTGGAATACACCGCGGGCGAGGCGCATTTGCAGTCGTCTTACACAACGCCGCCTCCCGACATCTTATACCCCTTGCTGCGCGACATGAAGGATCGCGGGGTCCGAACGGTCGTCATGGAAGCATCGTCCCATGCGATCGCGCAGCACCGTCTGTACGGTCTCGAATTCGAGATCGCCGTATTCACGAATCTCTCCCGCGACCATCTCGATTATCACAAGACCTTCGAAAACTATCGGGACGTAAAAGCCTCTCTTTTCTCTCAAGCCAAAAACGCCGTCATCTGTCGTGATGACGATGAGGCAGAACGTATCGCGGCTTCCGCCGTCGGCAACGTATACTACTACGGAAAAACGCCGAAATCGGATTTTTATATTCAAAATCTCACTTGCACCGATCGCGAAATCGATTACACGCTTCGGATCGGACCAAATCACATTCACGTTAACTTTCCCGCGCAAGGCACCTTTCACGCGGAAAACAGCGCCGTGGCGCTCGCCTGCGCATTTCTTGAGGGCGTTTCCACCGACGCGTTGGAACGCGCCGCGCAACATCTGCGCACCCCGTCCGGAAGAATGGAAAAGCTCTCTCTGCCGACGGATTTTTCCGTCTATATCGATTACGCACATTCTCCCGAAGCCATAGAAAAAGCCCTGACGTCTCTGCGTCCCTTCACGAAAAAACTGACCGTCCTCTTCGGCGCGGGCGGTGAGCGTGACGTCGGCAAACGCCCGCAAATGGGACTGACCGCAGAAAATATCGCGGATCTCGTGATTCTGACAAACGATAATCCCCGTCGCGAAGATCCCGATTCCATTCTTGACCACATCGAAAGCGGAATGCATAAAACAAACCATCTGCGCATTCCGGACCGTCGGGAAGCCATTATTTTTGCCCTGAAGCAAGCCGAAAAAGGCGAGATCCTTCTTCTCGCAGGAAAAGGGCACGAAAACTATACCATTGACAAATACGGAAAGCATTTATTTTCCGAAAAAGAAATTATAAAAAAAGCCTTGGGACTTACCTGAACTCACCTATTTCCCAAAAGACAGAAAAGGAATCTACAATGTACTTTAACTTAGAAAAAAACGGATTGGATATTAAAACGTTTGCTGAATTCGCAGGAGGCACAGCGGCGGAAACGAACGCGCCGCTTGCCTACGGCGTTTCCATCGACTCCCGAACCGCAAAAGCGGGAGACGCCTTCTTCGCGCTCCGCGGAGAAAACTTTGACGGCCACCGTTTCATCCCCGCCGCAGAAAAGGCAGGATGCGTGTTTGCCGTCGTGGAATACATTCCCGAAAATTGCTCCATTCCCTGCATAGTCGTTAAAAACACGACCGAAGCGCTCGGTCAATTTGCCCGTTCTTACAAAAATCTTTTCAACCCCATCACGCTTGCCGTGACGGGAAGCGTCGGAAAAACAACGACCAAGCAATTTATTTTTTCCGTCCTCGAAATAAAATATGCAACTAACGTCACGAAAGGCAATTTCAATAACGAGATCGGGCTCCCCTTGACCGTATTGAATATGAACGGCGACCACAACGCGCTCCTTCTGGAAATGGGCATGAATCACAAGGGCGAGATCTCCCATCTTTCTCGCATTGCCGAGCCGGACATCGCCGTGATCACCAATATCGGCAGCTCCCATATGGAAAATCTCGGATCCCGTGAAGGAATCCGAGACGCAAAAATGGAGATCATCGACGGTATGCGAAAGGGCGGCGTTCTGATTCTCAATGCAAACGAGCCTCTCCTCGCCGACGTTTCCGCAAAGGAGCTCACGAAGATCTACATCGGTATCGAAAATCCCGACGCAACGTACAGCGCTGAGCGCATTCGTATCAACGACGACCACATGCTATTTGACATTCGTATGCGAAACGCACTCATCATGAAGGATATCCGTGTCAACGTCATCGGAAGACATCACGTCCACAACGCGCTCACCGCCACCGTATGCGGTATGCTTCTCGGCATTTCCGAAGAGAACATCCGACGCGGACTTCTCAATTTCATTCCCGCAGATATGCGTCAATCCATCACGGAAAAGGACGGAATCACCGTCATCGAGGACTGCTATAACGCAAGCCCCGAATCCATGCGCGCGGGACTCGACGTTCTCTGCCACACGGCGAAGGTCAAAGAAAAACGCCCCGTCGCCGTTCTCGGCGATATGAAGGAGCTTGGCGATGCCTCCTGTCAAGCGCATTTCCGCGTGGGTGAATACGCCGCAGAGTGCGCCATCGGATATCTCGTCACCTTCGGAAGCTCTGCCGTTGACATCGCAAAGGGCGCGATACACGGCGGTATGCCCGAACAAAACGTGCTTATCATCGAAGATTCCGACAACGCGGAAAACGCCGCAAATCTTCTGAAAACCGTCTTGCGCGAAAACGACGTCGTACTGTTCAAAGCGAGCCGCGCCGTTGCGCTGGAACGACTGATCCGCTTGCTTTAAAATCAAAAAGAAAATAAAACTCGTTGACTTCAAAACAGAAAGGAAATCTCATGCTTATTTCGTTTATCATTGCGGTGCTTCTCTCCTTTGTTATCACCGTTATTTTGTCCAAAAAATTCATCCCCTTCCTTATCAGCAAAAAAATGAACCAGCCCATCTATGAAATGGGCCCCCGCTGGCATAAATCCAAAGCGGGAACTCCAACCATGGGCGGTATCTTCTTCATCACCGCGATCCTTCTCACAGTAGCCGTTCTCTCCTTCTTCGCCATCGACAAAAACGCGCTTGCTCCCATTTGGATCACGCTCGGCATGGCGACGCTTTTCGCGGCAGTCGGATTCATTGACGACCGCGCAAAGCTCCTCAAAAAACAAAACGAAGGTCTCAAGGCTTATCAGAAATTCGTTCTGCAGCTCATCGTCGCAACGATCTACGTCGGCGCTATGTGCGCGCTCGGCTATATGGACACCGTCATCCCGATCCCCTTCACCGAAATCAAATGGGATCTCGGCGTTTGGTTCTACCCTCTTGCGATCATCCTCATCGTCGGCGTTGACAACAGTGTCAACCTCACCGACGGCATCGACGGTCTCTGCGCAACGGCAACGGCAGTGATTGCAGCATTCTTCGCGATCCTCGGTCTCCCTCTGATTACACTCCCTCTCGGCAATGCGATCACACTTTTTGCAGGCGCGCTCTTCGGCGGCATGATCGGTTTCCTCGTTTATAACTGGAATCCCGCAAGAATCTTCATGGGCGACACGGGCTCCCTCTTCCTCGGCGGTATGGTCACCGGACTTGCCTTCCTCACCGACAATCCTCTCCTCATCCTGATCGTAGGTCTTGTTTACATCATCGAAACGGTTTCCGTTATTTTGCAGGTCGGCTCCTACAAGCTTTTCAAAAAGAGAATCTTTAAAATGGCGCCCATCCACCATCACTTCGAAAAGTGCGGTTGGGGCGAACGCAAGATTGTCGCCGTCGCATCCATCATCACCGCCGTTTTGTGCGCAATTTCCTACTGCTTCTTCTCGATCTAAAAGAAACGAGGTGCATATATGCCCAACACGACGCAAAATCCAAAGCCCACACAACAACGGTTTCCCGCGCCGCAGCCGCAAAAAAAGAATCTGTTTCTTGAGGTTCTGAACACGCTGCTCGCTCCCGACCGAAATCCGATCTACCGCGTGCGCGGAGGCGTGGACAGAGTCTTCCTCATCATCGTCGTACTCCTCGTCTGCTACGGCTCGATCATGGTCTCCTCCGCAAGCTACGTTTTTGCAAAAGCGAATATGGGCGACAGCTTCTACTTCATCAAAAAACAGCTTCTGTGGGCAACGATCGGTATCATCGCCATGGTAGTCATGTCCTTTGTAGACTACGGCTTTTTAAAGAAAGCAACACCCGCCATCTTCGCAGTCAGTTACTTTTTGCTTCTGCTCGTTTTCGTTCCCGGCATCGGCGTTACCAATAAGGGCGCTACACGTTGGATCGACTTGAAGATCGTGCAATTCCAACCCTCCGACGTTATGAAATTCGCGCTCGTGCTGATGATGGCGTTGTACATATCCAAATTCCAACGAAAAGCAAGAACCTTCCAGTACGGACTTCTCTGCCCCGCTTGTATCGTCGTTCTCGTTTGCGGAACAGTCGCGCTCGAAAAGCATATGTCCGCGACCATCATTCTTTTCACCATCGGCGCCGCCATGATCTTCATTGCGGGCGCTGACTTGAAATGGGTCGGCGGAATCGGCGCCGCCTTTGCGGCGGTGGCAACATACATCATCCTCTTTACAGAGTATACCAAAGCCCGTGTCGACGCATGGCTCCATCCGGAAAGCGGCGCAGACGGCACCTGGCAGCCCTATCAGAGCTTGCTTGCCATCGGCTCCGGCGGCATTTTCGGCGTCGGACTCGGCAATAGCTATCAAAAGCACCTTTATCTTCCCGAACCCCAGAACGACTTCATTTTCGCCATTGTGTGCGAGGAGTTGGGAATGATCGGCGCGTTTACGCTCATCGCGCTCTTCATGCTTCTGATGTGGAGAGGCTTCTATATCGCCATCAAAGCGCCCGACACCTTCTCCTCCATGGTCGTCATGGGACTCACGTTAAAGGTCAGCATTCAGGCGATCCTCAATATCGCCGTCGTTACCTCCACGATTCCGACGACGGGTATCGCGCTTCCCTTCTTCAGCTACGGAGGCACCGCACTCGTCATGCAGCTTGCGGAGATGGGAATCATCCTCTCGATCTCCCGTTTCTCCTCCGGAGAAAAAAACACGTTCGAAACCAAACAACGCAATTATCAACCACTCTAACTCTCTCAGAAAGGAATCCATCACCATGAAAGTTCTTCTTGCCGGCGGCGGTACGGGCGGACATATCAACCCCGCAATCGCTATCGCCAATACCATCAAAGCCCGCGATAAAAGTGCAGAAATTGCCTTTATCGGCACGAAAAAAGGAATGGAAAACAATCTCGTCGCAAAGGCGGGTTATCCTCTGTATCATATTGAAATGCGCGGATTGCGCCGCAGTCTCTCGCTCTCCAATATCAAGACGGCTTACTACTATTTCACCGCTCCCATGAAAGCGAAGAAGCTTCTTCTCGATTATCAGCCCGACGTCGTCATCGGCACGGGTGGCTATCTCTCCTGGCCTCTTCTCCACGCGGCAGCCAAGCTCGGAATCCCCACCGCCGTACACGAATCCAACGCGATCCCCGGAAAAGCAGTAAAAATGCTGGAGCAGGACGTCGACCGTATCTACATCAACTTCCCCACCACCGAGCAATACTTCACTGAAACCGATAAGATCCTCTGCGTAGGCAATCCTCTGATCACCATGCCCGACACAAAAACCGAAGAAGACCTCTTCAAAAAGCTGGATATCCCCGCCAATACAAAAAAGGTCCTTCTTTCCTTCGGCGGAAGCCTTGGCGCGCAGCGCGTCAACGAAGAGGTTCTCGCTCTTATGCGTGATTACACCGCGCACCATCCCGAAATCTTCCACGTTCACGCCACGGGCAAGATTGAATACGAGGATGCAATGGCAATGGCAAAGGAATACGGCATCGATAACAAGCCCAACATCCGTATTCTCGAATACATTTACGATATGCCCCTTTGGGAAAAAGCGGCAGACGCCGTTATTTGCCGCGCAGGCGCAATGACCATTGCGGAAATGGCGCTTCTCGGAAAGGCTTGCATTCTGATCCCTTCTCCCAACGTCGCAAACAATCACCAGTACGAAAACGCAAAACGCCTCGCAGACGCCGGCGCCGCCATCATGCACGAGGAAAAGGATCTCACTCCCGAAGCGCTGATCGCAAGCGTACAGAGCATTCTCGAAAATGAAGAAACCGCCGCTTCGCTCTGTGAAGCTGTCAAAGCGTTCGCAAAGCCCAACGCAGCCGAAGATATTTACAAGGATCTGCTTCTGCTCTCCAGCGAAGAGATCCGCAAGCTTTTGAAAAAAGTCTGATCTTTCCCGCATATACGCGCCTCACCGCCCGTATATGCGGAAAATTTAAAAATACCCCCGTCGCTTTATTGCGTCGGACGGAAAGGATATTATGAAACAAAGACTCGTCAAATCCACCCCGGAAAAAATTTTTTGTCGAAGGTTTTTCATCGTTTTTATCATGACCGTATCGGCGATTCTGATTTCCTTTTGTTTTATTCGCTTTTGCCGCGTGAACACCGTCACTGTCCGAAACAATGCAGAGGTAGCCACAGCGACGATCCTCGAAAAAGCAAATATCAAAGCAAACAAGCATTTGTTCTCCGTCAATCTCAAGAAAATCGAAAACGCCGTGCTTCAATCCAGCCCCTACGTCAAATCCGTCGAGGTCAAACGAAATTTCCCCTCGGAGATCGTAATTGAAGTCGAAGAATATACGGCAGATTTTTGTGTTTGTATTCTGGACAATTATTTTCTTGTTTCCGATACTCTTCTGGTTCTCGAAGCGATCGAAGAAGTCGAGAGCCTCACCCACCCGTCTGCTTATCTGAAGCTGCCCGAGATCAATATAGACGAGAAAAAATTCGGCATCGGAAAGAAGCTCGTATTTATGGAAAAGGAGGACGGCGCTTTCGTGGATGAAACCATGAAGGTCATCATGCAGAGCTTTCTTCGCGATTCTCTCACTTCCCTTTCTCTGAACGAAGAAGCCAATATCACCGCCGTCGTCAACGACCGCTATACGTTGCGCCTCGGAAATAAAAAGGAGCTTGACAAAAAAATCGCCATGTGCGAGGAATCCATTGCGTATCTGCAGGAAAATATGCCGAGCATTACCGGAACACTTTTCGCCTGGACGACGAAACAAGTCACCTTCGAAATGACGGGAGCCAACTGATTCCGTCAATTTTGCAAAAAATGACGGAAAAGTTCGATTTTTTCGAAAAATTATTTTGATTTTTCGCAAGAAATTTCAAAAAACATATTGCAAAAAGCAAAAAAAAAGATTAAAATAGTATTGTATATATTATTAAGTTCATTATATTAGGAGGAATATAAAAATGGATTTATTTGGATACACTGCTGAAACCACTGATACTGAAGAATACTATGACAGTGGCGTTAAAATTAAGGTTATCGGTGTCGGTGGCGGCGGCGGTAATGCTGTAAACAGAATGTTGGATTCCAACATCCGCGGCGTTGAATTTATTACCGTAAACTGCGATAGACAGGCGCTCATGAAATCTCATGCAAAAACCAAGGTTATCATCGGTGAAAGAATCACCAATGGTCACGGTGCAGGCTCCAAGCCCGAAGTAGGTAAGCAGGCTGCAGAAGAAAACCTTGACGATCTCAAGCAGATCCTCAACGGCGCTCACATGGTATTCATCACGTCCGGTATGGGCGGCGGTACCGGTACTGGCGCAGCTCCCGTTGTTGCTAAGCTCGCAAAAGACATGGGCATTCTTACCATCGGTATCGTTACCAAGCCCTTCGCATTCGAAGGTCCCAAGCGTATGCGTCAGGCAGAAGCCGGCATCGAAGCTCTCAGCCCCTTCGTTGACTCTCTCATCGTTATCCCCAACGAAAGACTGAAACAGATCTCCGAAAACAAGATCACCCTTTCCAACGCATTTGCATATGCCGATGACGTTCTCCGTCACGGTGTACAGAGTATCTCCGACCTCATCAGCAGCCACGGCATCGTCAACCTCGACTTCGCTGACGTTTCTTCCGTTATGAAGGAAGCCGGCTACGCTCACATGGGTGTTGGTGAAGGCAAGGGCAAGGACAAGGCAGAAATCGCAGCAAAGATGGCAGTTACCAGCCCTCTGCTCGAAACCGCTATTTCTGGCGCTACCGGTATTCTTATTAACATCACTGCTTCTCCCGACATCAGCCTTGACGAAGTTGAACCCGCTTCCGCATTGGTTTCCAACGAAGCTCATCCCGATGCAACTATCATTTGGGGTCTTGCATTCGACGAGAGACTCGACGACACCATCAAGGTTACCGTTATCGCAACCGGTTTCCAGGATGCAGGAAAGAAAGCTACTACTGATATGTTCAGAACTGCTTTCTCCCAGACTACCGATACCGCAAGCATGAACAGATTCTCTACCGACAGCATGGCAAGATTCTCCACTGAAAACATGAACAAATACTCTGCAGTTTCCGAAACCAACGAAACTCGCGTTCCCTCTCAGAACGTTAACGATATCGTAAACATTCTGAACCAGAAAAAGAGATATTGATCATTTTCGGGTTTTCCCGTAAAAAAATCCCAACTTCGAAACGAAGTTGGGATTTTTATTTTTCGTTTTATTCGCTCTTTTCTTCAGCGGAAGGCTCAATCTCTTCGCCGCAGCAGTCACAATCGCAACAGTCATAATCTTCATCGCAATCAAGACAACCGAAAGCAAGCTCCTCGTCCTTTTTGCAATCGTAGAGGAGATAAGCGCCGGCAACACCGCATACCGCGGCGAGAGCCATAAATGCGCCCGAAAGCGACTTCTTCCTTCCCAAAAGAATGAAGAACATAAACAACGCGCTTACTGCCTGAACAAGAAGAGAAACACTAACATAAAGCTTGGTTTTCTTAAACATCATACAGCTTCCCCTTTCAATATTATTTATAACTGGTAAAAACGGAAATACGTCGTTATAAAGCCGACTTATGCTTTGCTTTTCAGATATGCGTTGATAAAGCCGTCAATTCCGCCGTCCATAACGGAATCGATGTTACCGTCTTCGTAACCGGTTCTGGTATCCTTTGCCAAGGTGTAAGGCATGAAGACATAGGAACGGATCTGGGAGCCCCATTCGATTCTCGTCTTTTCACCGCGGATGTCTTCGATTCTGTCGAGATTTTCTCTTTCCTTGATTTCAGCGAGCTTACTCTTCAACATACGAAGCGCGGTTTCCTTGTTCTGAAGCTGGCTACGCTCGGTCTGACAACCGACAACGATACCGGTGGGCTTGTGGACGATACGGATCGCGGAGTCGGTCTTGTTGATGTGCTGACCGCCGGCACCGCTGGAACGGTGCGCCGTAACTTCGATATCCTCTTCACGAATCTCGATATCCACGCTGTCATCCAATTCGGGCGTTACTTCCACGGAAGCAAAAGAGGTCTGTCTTCTGCCGGAAGCATCGAAGGGAGAAACGCGAACCAGACGATGAACGCCGTGTTCACTCTTCAAGAAGCCGTACGCGTGTTTTCCCTCCACAACGAAGGTTGCGCTCTTCAAGCCTGCTTCGTCACCGTCAAGCCATTCCACAAGCTTGACAACGAAGCCGTGCTTTTCTGCCCAACGAGTATACATACGATAAAGCATGGAAGCCCAATCCTGCGCTTCCGTGCCGCCTGCACCGGGGTGGAACGACACGATCGCGTTGCAAGAGTCGTATTCGCCGGAAAGCAAGGTTTCCAAACGCATACGTTCCGCGATTTCAACGATTCTGTCTACCTCAGCGAGAACCTCTTCAACGACGCTTTCGTCGTTTTCTTCAATACCCATATCCGCCAACATAATGGCGTCGTCAAGAGCGATCTGCAAATTCTCGTATTCTTCGATCGTATCCTTGATCTGTTTTAATTCTCTCAAAATTTTGCTCGAATTTGCCGCGTCATCCCAGAAGTTCGGAACCAGAGTCTTCTGCTCCAATTCTTCTGCTTCTTCCGAAATTTTTTCGATTCTCAAAGCATTTCCAAGCTCGGCGATATCGCCTCTCATTCCCTGAAGCGTTCTTTTTGCTTCTTCCAACTGAATAATCAATGTATGTCCTCCGATCTGCATGATCCGTTTTTTCTGATCCGCGGCGAAATCTTCCGTCCGCGATAAACCTTTATTGTATTTATTATATCAAATCCGTGTTGGTTTGTAAACCGGTTTTGCAGAGTTTTTTCAATTCATTCCGACTCTTTGTGTTTTTTACAGGGGCTATCGAACATTCCCGCCAGATCAGCATACAGCTTTCCGCCTTTTTCACGGAAGCCGATGGCGATCGCCGCGCGGGTCTTGTCTCCCTCGAAATAGGCTTCGTGCGCACCGCAAAGGTCGATAAAATTCAACGTTGCGCGGCCCATAATGATCAATGCCTCCAGATCGTCCGTTCCGTCCGTGTTGCAGAGGTTATAAAGATATCCCGTATCGTTTGCAATACGGAACTGACAGATTCCGATAGGCGCTCCGTTATCGTAAGCAGAGTAAGCAAATGCGTTCGGACGATAAGCCGCGCCGCAAAGCTCGCACAATGTCTTCTGTTCGTTTTTGTCTTGAATAGGTTTAATTTCCAGCATGATGACAGTTCCTTTCCCAATCCATTGCCGAGATGTTATTGCTTCAGGGATTCGATCTGCGATTTCGTGAGATAACGCCACTCACCGAGAGCGAGGTTGCCCAATTTCACTTCGCCGATGGAAATACGCTTGAGTGTCAGAATATGCAAGGAGAGCTGCTCACACATTTTTCTGATCTGACGGTTTCTTCCTTCAAAAAGCTCCATGGCAAGCACCGTGTAATCCTGCTTTCTCGTAATTACGGAAATTCCCGCAGGCTTCGTGCGATAACCGTCGATAATCATCGGACGGCCGAGAGCCTCGATTTTTTCCACCTCAACTTCGCCGCGGATCTTCACGTGATACACCTTCGGTTTATGATATTTGGGGTGCATAAGACGGTTTGCAAGCTCCCCGTCGTTTGTAAAGAGCAACAATCCCTCGGATTCCAAGTCCAATCTTCCGATCGGATACACGCGCGTACCGACGTTTGCGACCAATTCCGCAACGCAGGGACGTCCCTTCTCATCGCTCATCGTGGTTACGTAACCAACGGGCTTGTTGAGCATGATATAAACCTTTCGCACGGCGCCGCCAATGCGCTTGCCCTTATATTCAACCACATCCGTTTCGGGATCGATTTTCGTACCCAATTCCGCAGGTGTGCCGTTCACCTTTACTTTACCTTTTTTAATTTCTTCTTCCGCGGCACGTCTGGACAAAATGCCTTGCTCGGAAAGAAATTTCTGAAGACGCATTTCTTCCATCGTTAAACATTCCTTTACTTTCTATGATTCCCGTTTTCGTCCGTTCAAAAACGAAAAAAGGATTTTCCAAAAACTTTTTTCT
This sequence comes from Eubacteriales bacterium, assembly GCA_045646925.1. Classification (GTDB taxonomy): domain Bacteria; phylum Bacillota; class Clostridia; order Oscillospirales; family CAG-272; genus QALR01. The sequence continues at coordinate 53,808 of JAZRLQ010000047.1, read as the reverse complement.
TTTCGGGCGATCTGCACGGAGTCCTCCGCATACAAAAGCGCCTCTCCGATCTCTGCGCCGTCGGCATAAAAAACGACTCTTCCGACAACGTCGCCCTCGCAAACACCCGCATATAAAAACCGAGGGATCTCCGTCACAGTATAGATCTCACCGTGATTTGTCGGAAGCAGTGCCGTCGGGTTTTCCCGCGAAGACACTCTGACCGACGTCGATACGCCGCCACACACGGAGATATCGTAGGAAATCCGTCCCGAAAGAGCGACCTCCTCGTAAAGAGAAAAACCGTGATCCAAGAGCGATCTGTGATCTGCCCAATCGTTTCCGTCATCCAGCGTAACGCAGATCAAGCGCACGCCGTCCTTTTCCGCCGCAGAAACGAGCGTTCTGCCGCATTTTTTCGTGTAGCCCGTTTTGACCCCTATCACGTCGTCATACTCGCGTAGCAGACGATTGTGATTGATCAGAAGTCGGGAGGCTTCGCCGTTATGGAGTGGGATGGTCTTTCTGTCCGTGGAAACAATCTCCGCGAACACTTCGTTTTTCATAGCCTCTGCGGCAATCAACGCAAGCTCGTAAGCCGTCGTATAATGCGTTTCCCCATCCAATCCGTGCGGATTATCAAAGTGAGTTGCGGTAAGTCCCATCTCATCCGCTTTCCGATTCATCAGCTCGGCAAATTTCTCGATACTCCCCGAAATCTCGTATGCAATCGCTTCCGCCGCATCGTTGGCGCTTTGCAGCATAAGCGCGTATAAGAGAGTCTCTATCGTGATCTTCTCGCCCGAAAACAAATAAACGGAAGATCCTTCCACTCCGCAAGCGCGGGGATCGACCGTGATCAAGCGATCCAAAGGCACGTTTTCAAGCGCGATCAACGCCGTCATGATCTTGGTCGTACTCGCCATGCCTCTTCGCGTATGCGCGTCCTGCTCGTACAAAATTTTGCCGGTATCCGCGTCGATCACCACCGCGCTTTTTGCGGATATCGCGGGAGCCGCCGATACCGAAAGCGGCAATGCGATCTGTATCAACAAAACCGCCAACAACAGAACTGACGTTTTTCTCATTGTAAATTCCTGCCTTTACTCATATATATTTACACATATATGAATAAGGCAGGAATTCTATACACAAAAGTTAATTTAATTATAAGAGCCGAGATTATTTGTCAGCTTCTTCGGATTCAACGATTTCCACGTCGGTTTCTTCCGCTGCAGGTTCGTCGGTCTTCTTCTTGGTGAAGATATCCTTGATCTTGCTGATTGCATCAGGACCCTTGTCGAGAACGGTTTCGATCGCGGAACCGAGGTCGGAAGCGGGTTTTGCCGCAGCAGCGGAGCCCTTCTTGCCGGTCGGATTTGCAATGTTGAGAAGCTCTACGGAGCCGTCGGGAGAAACAACGAGGAATGCGAGGGGGATCATGGTAAGGCCGGTACCGCCGCCGCCGCTGAAGTTTACCTTGCCGTTGGTTTCAGCCTTCTGGCTGTAGTCGTTACCGCCGCCTGCAATGCCGACGGAGATCTTGGAAACGGGAATAACCGTTGTTCCGGAAACGGTTACGATGGGAGTTCCGATAACGGTATTGGAATCCACAAGACCGCGAAGGTTGTCGAGAGCCGTATCAACGAGCTCGTTCAATTTGTTGTTTTTGATGTTCTGATTATCCATAATGTATTCCTTTCCGGCTTTAGCCGTTCTTATTTAATGACATTTTAATAAACGATCTGATGAATTCACCGATCGCCGCAAACAGAATTCCGAACACGCCGGCAATGCTGATGCTGAAATCAATTTTGACGTTGGCCTTGAATTTTTCTTCAAGGAAGTCAACGTATATGCCCACAGGGGCATTTTTTACGATCTTGAAATTAATAGAGTCCTGCAATCGAAGGAAGATCGTCTCCGAAAGCGTCTTGACCGCGCCGTACATAACCGCCGTTTTTGCGGCTTCCTCGGAGGCAACGCAAATTTCATACGCGTGAACGCGAATCTTGAAATTGCGTCCGAGTCGTTTGAGCAAAGCGACGACGACGTTCAGCAGCATACGGACAAGCGCGACGATATCAGAAACTTTTTTCTTCTTTTTCTTCTTCTTTTTCTTCTTGTCCTCAGGATTTTTCTCTTTTTTCTTCTTTTTTGGCTTTGGTTTTTTCTCTTTTTTCTTCTTTTTCTTCTTTTTCGCCTTCGGTAAAATGGGGATCTTCAAGAAAAGAACCCGAATCATTACGCTTACACTTTCCGTAAGCCCTACCGTTACGTGAATGGGAATAATGAAAATAAAGAAGAAGAAAAGGAAAATACCGAGCGTGATCCAAAGTCCCGTCATACGCCTTCACCACCGGCAAGCGCCAGAGGAGGCAATTCCGAAATATCCGAGAGCCCGAATACGCGCAAGAACACTTCCGTCGTACCGTAAAGACGCGGCCTTCCCGGTACGTCCATACGGCCCATTTCCGTAATCAGTTCACGGTCTGTCAGCACTCCAATGGAATACGCACTGTCAACGCCGCGCACTTGGTCAATGTAAGCTCGCGTAACGGGTTGGTTATATGCAATCACGGCCAGCGTTTCCAGCGAAGCCTTGGACAAATTACCGCCATCCTTGACTCCGAGCGCGTCCTTGATGTAGGGAGCGAATACTTCCTTTGTTACAAGCTGACAGGCATTTCCCAGTTGTAAAAGCTGAATACCTCTCGGAAGTCCGCAGGATTCGTATTCCGCAGCATATTCTGCAACGAGGCGCGTAACTTCTTTTTCACTGATTCCGATCACCTCGGAAAGTTTTTTAAAGGTTACGGGGTGCCCCGCGGCGAACAAAACGGCTTCCAGAATCCGTTTCTTTTCCTCAAGGGTCAGAATTTTTTCCTCATCCATAACTTTTCCTTTCTTCAGTATTTTTTTGCCGCACCGTGCGGAGTGAAATATGAAAATTTAATTTTGCGCTTTTTCTCGGTTGTGATGCATATTCAATTCCAGTATCACGTTGGAATTCGTCAGATCGCCGACCGCCTTCATCAGTGAGAGACGACCGGATTTGAGAAGCTCGAGAGTCGCATAGAAGGTAGCCACGATCTCCGATCGGCTTTTCGCATTTTCAAAAAGCTCCTCGAAATGCACCGTTCCTCTGCGATACAGGAGACGAAGAACGGAAATGATCTTGACGGAAACGGGAACGATCTGTTTTTTGATGATCGGATGGATCTTTTCGATTGGATCGTCCTTCTTTTCTTCCTGACGCTCGCCCATACGCAAAAGCATACGTTCAAGCGCTTTGGAAAGGATATGGATATCCATCTGATCCAGAATCGCTTTATCTGGCTTGATATCGTCTGTATCCTTTTCAAATCTGCCCGCATAATTTTTTTCTTGCTCAGAGAGCCATCTTGCCGCGTCTTTTGCGCTTTTATATTCCATCAGAACGCGGACAAGCTCTTCTCTGGGGTCTTTTTCTTGTTTGGGAAGGAGCATTTTGCTCTTGATCAGCATAAGCTCCGACGCCATGGTAATGAATTCTCCCGCAACCTCCATATCCATCTGTTGCAAGGTCTCCACGTACGCCATATATTGCTCAAAGATCAAGGAGATCTTGATATCCTTGATATCCATCTTATGCTTGGCGATCAAAGAAAGAAGAAGATCGAGAGGTCCTTCGTATACTTCAATTTTGAAAACAAGCTGTTCCAAAAGCTCCTCCACGGCAAAACGCCGATTTATTATCTGTAATCACTAAAATTGAAAAATGGGGATCAATTCCACGAGCCATAACGTTCCGTTCAAAATCGCTTCCGTTACCGTCACGAGAATGTCGTCAAACACACCCAGAAACAGAAGCGCAAACATTGCGATCTGAATGATCCTCTCATAACGCATAATGCCGAAATAGAATCTGACCGGCAAGAAAATGAATGCGATACGAGAGCCGTCGAGCGGCGGGATCGGCAAAAGATTGAATACCGCAAGGCTCGCGTTCAGAATAGCAAGATTCATAAGCAACGTAAACCAGAGATACATCAGCTTTGCGCCAACCGCTTCGGGAAACGGAAGCTCTACGACGCCGGACCAAAGATTCCAAAAATACGCAAAGGAATAAGCTTGATCCGCCGCCAACTCATATACGAAATATGAGAAATGAACGAAAAACATCGACAGAAACATCATAATCAGATTGGAAGCGGGGCCTGCCGCCGCAACCAAAGCCATGTCTCTTCTCGGCTTTTTGTAGTATCTGGCGTTGACGGGAACGGGCTTTGCCCAACCGAAACGGAACAATACCATGCATAAAAAACCGATCGGGTCGATATGCTTGATGGGATTGAGCGTCAATCTTCCGAGGTTTCGCGCCGTCGGATCTCCCAACTGGTATGAAGCCCAACCGTGCGCACATTCGTGGACTGCAAGCGTCAGAAGCACGCAAGGAATCATCAAAAGCAGAGAAACGATTTCATTCGCACTGAAATTCATGATCAAAAATCCTTTCTTACCGTTTATTTTACATTCTCGGAAAGAATTGCAAGGATGTCATTTTTTCCCATGCCCGTTTGTGCGGAAAACATAATTACGGGTATCTTCTCGTCGGCGTACGGAGGATTCAGAAGCGGATGCTCGGAGAGCGCAGCAAAATTCGCATTTCTGTTCGTGGTATTCAATTTATCCGCCTTCGTAGCGACGACGATATAGGGGACCTTGTTGGCGTTGAGCCATTCAATCATCATATAATCGTCTTCTGTCGGACCGACCTTCAGATCGATCAGCTGAAAAACGATCTGCATATTGCCCGACTCCAAATAATCGTTGGTCAGACTCGCCCAAACACGTCTGGAGTCCGCAGAGCGTCTGGCGTATCCGTAGCCGGGGAGGTCAACGAGATAGAGCTTTTTGTCCACCTCGTAAAAATTGATCGTGATCGTCTTGCCGGGCTGTGCGCTCGTACGCGCGAAGCTTTTTCTGCCCAGCACCGTATTGATGAGTGAGCTTTTTCCGACGTTGGAACGTCCGGAAAGCGCGATCTGCACCTTTCCGTCACGCGGGAACTGATCTTTTCTGCCCGCCGTCATTTTCAAAACGACATTTTGAGTATTCAGCATAACCGTTCCACCTCATTCCTTGTCAAAGGGATTTCTCTCAAGAATAACCGCGAGAACCTCTTCCACTCTTTTTACGGGAATGATCGTCACGTTTTCCTTGACTTCATCTGCAAGCTCTGCGATATCCTTCTCATTGTCCTTCGGGATCAGAATCGTCTTGACACCCGCGAGATAAGCCGCCATCGTCTTTTCGCGAAGACCGCCGATCGCCATGACCTTACCGTGAAGAGAGATCTCACCCGTCATCGCAACGTCGGATCTTGCGGGGATTCCCGTCAGCTCGCTGACAAGAGCGCTCACCATAGTAACGCCCGCGGAGGGTCCGTCCTTCGGAACTGCGCCCTCGGGAACATGAATATGAATATCTTTATTTTTATAGAAGTCGGAATCGATACCGAGTCGATCGGATTGACTTCTGATATAACTGATCGCAGCCTTCGCGGATTCCTTCATAACGTCGCCGAGTGAACCCGTAAGCTCCAATTTACCCGATCCGGGAAGAGCCATCGCTTCGATCTGGAGAAGATCGCCGCCAAGCTCCGTCCAAGCCATACCGTTGACGATACCGACTTCATTGGTGTCGGAAACGCGTTCGCGGATCAGCTTTTGTTCTCCTACGTAGGTAGCGAGATTTTTGGGAGTGATACGAATGCTCTTCTTTTCTTCGCAAGCGATCTGCTTTGCCGCGCGACGACAGCACTTTTCAATGCAACGCTCAAGACCGCGAACGCCCGCTTCCTTTGTATAGCAATCGATCAGCTCGTAAATGGATTCATCATCCATCTTGAACATACGGGCAAGAAGACCGTGCTTCTTCATCTGCTTTGCGATCAGATGGTGACGCGCAATGGCGAATTTTTCAGGTCTGGTATAGGCGTGAAGATCGATGATCTCCATACGGTCAAGCAAAGGACGCTGGATCGTTTCCAGACTGTTCGCCGTCGTAATAAACATACAATTGGAAAGATCGATCGGCAATTCCACGAAATTGTCGCGGAACGTCTTGTTTTGCTCTCTGTCAAGAACCTCGAGCATGGCAGACGCGGGATCTCCGCGCATATCGTGAGCCATTTTATCGATCTCATCGAAAAGGATCAAGGGGTTATTCGCTTTCGCTTCGATCAAAGCGTTTACGATTCGTCCGGGCATGGAGCCGATATAGGTCTTTCTGTGACCGCGGATCTCCGATTCGTCATGAACACCGCCGAGCGATACGCGGACGAATTTTCGATTGGTCGCCTTTGCGATGGAGATCGCAATGGATGTCTTACCCGTGCCGGGAGGGCCGACGAGACAAATGATCTGTCCTCTCAGATCGGGGCTCAGTTTCAAAGCCGCCAGATATTCGATGATTCTTTCCTTGACCTTCGTCAAGCCTTCGTGATCATCGTCCAGAATTTTCTGCACCTCTGCAATATCCAGTCTTTCTTCCGTCTTCAAAAGATACGGGATCTCCAGACAGATTTCTATGTAATTGCGAAGCACCGTGTTTTCGGCAGAGCCGAAAGGCATACGGGAAAGCCTCTTGATCTCCTTCGTCAAAGCCGTTTTGACGTTTTCGGGATAATTTCCCTTTTCCAGTCGCTCCATATATTCGCGCAGATCTTCATCGTCGTATTCATCTGCGTCGCCGAGCTCCTCGTGAATCACCTTCAGCTGTTCGCGCAAGTAGTAATCGCGTTGATTTTTCTTCATGCGATCGTCAACTTCTTTTTTAATATGCGCTCTTTCTTCAAGAACTGCGCGTTCCGCTTCCAAAAGGTTCAGAAGCTTTGCCGCGCGCGCACAAGGAGAAAACTCCTCCAGAATCAGCTGCTTATCCCAAGGCTCAGGAATCAGATTGCCCGCCGCAAAATCGCAAGCTGTGCCAAGATCTCTGATCGTATCGAAAAGCATCCAGAATTCTTTGGAAAATGCGGGAGCAAGCTTCATAAAATCGTGGATCACGCCTTTGATCTCACGAAGCAATGCGCGGGAGCGAAGCTCGGACTCTTCGCTATCCGAATTTTTCTCAAAAATTTCAGCGTGAGTAAATTTATCGTCTGTAAAAGCTGTAATAACAGCTCGAGCAAGCGGTTCCACGATCACACGGAAAACGCCGCTTTGTGTTTTCACAGTCTGTTTGATCTTTGCCGTAACACCAACGGAATACACGTCACTGATATCAGTGACCTCTTTCATCGGGTCCTTCTGGCAAATAATAAAGACGGGGGAATTTTCCTTGATTGCATTTTCAAAAATACGCTTTGCGGGTCCCTTATCCATATCAATCGTCATGGGAATGCTCGGAAATGCAACTAAATTGCGCATGATCGCGCAAGGCATTGTCATTTTTTTGATTGATTCGGTCGTAACCATAAATTATTTGTGTTATCCTTTCGCCGTTTCATCGGAACAAACCGATTTCTATGATCATATTCCATGAAGTCCCTCCATGGAACAGAATTATCAAAAATAGTATCAAAAACTTTATTTAAATATTATATCACAAACTTTTTCCTTTTTCCATACTTTTATCAAAATAAAATTTGAAAATATCAACATTTTCGGATTTTTTCTGCAAACGTCTGCGGAATATAAAAAGGCGGTTTCACGCCGCCTTTTTATCCAAACCATTTATGTAAGTCCCTTTACGGCAAACATCAGCAAGCCCAATAACGTCAGCACAAAGCCGGTCACTCGGTTCAGTGTAACGGGGGAAGCCTTATTTGCAAATTTGGCGCTGACCTGCGCGCCGATAAACGTAAAGACCACGCACCAGAAAAGCGCGCCCATATCGACAGGATCTTCCATGAACATAAAGTGCGAGCAAGAGCCGACGAAGGCGGTGAACGCCATGATAAACGTACTCGTACCCACAGCCGTCTTCAGCTCGTATCCGAGAATGCTCGTCAAGATCAGAAGCATCATCATGCCTCCGCCCGCTCCGACGAAGCCGCAAATAAATCCGATCACGATACCGCAGAAAATGGATTGGAGAACCTTGACCCACGGCTCCTTGTTCGCATTAAACTCCTTCGTTGTCATGACGGGCTTGAAAATGAATTTGATACCCAGAACAGTCGTCATAATCAGAGAAAGCGAGCCCATCGTATTCTGCGGAATATAGGTTCCCGCATAACTGCCGAACATAGTAAAAATAAGCACGGTAACCAGCATGATCCTGCCGTTTTTGATATCGAGGTTATCATTTTTTCCATACGTATACGCAGAGATCGCAGAAGCCAACACGTCGGAAGCAAGCGCGATACCAACCGCCATATAAGAATCCATACCCAAAAAAGTAATCAGCATAGGAGAGATAATTGCCGCTGCAGAAAGTCCGGAAAGTCCCGTGCCGATTCCCGCCCCCATACCTGCCGCAAAGCAAACGAGCAATTTAATGAAAAATTCGTTCATAAGTCATTCCCCTTCTCTGTATACGAAAGAACAGACAAAAAAGTTTCGCGCCTTTATGTCTGTTCTTTTGCTTTCAATCAATGCTATAGGTTCAACCCGGAATTTCAGGTGCGCCGGAGATTCTTTCCGTCAATTTTTCCGTTACGAACGCAACGAGAAACGACGTGCGAAGAACCTCTTCGCCGTAGAGCGATTCGATATCGTCCACAGTGTGTGTTTCACCGTAATATTCGGTATATTCTTCGGCGATCAGCTTCAGATCGCTTTCGTAATTCAGATCCGTGTAGGACAAACCCAATTCTCGCTGGATCGCAACGGCGATCAGATAGCTGTATGCCGCCGCCTTAGAGCCGCCTTCAATATAGGTCTTGTCACTGCCGTCGGGATACAGGATCTTCTTCATTTCTTTTTTCGTATAAGAATAGCCCTGCTCCGCATATGCGAGAACGGTTTCCGCAACGTCGCGGGCAACGTAAGATTTGAAGATCTTTTCGAACGTTTTCAGAAGCTTTTCGGGATACTCGATCAACGTGGACTTCTCTTCGATATAAGTGACCAATGCGTACGAAATATAGCTTTCCACGCGAAGCGCATATTTCAGCTCCCACATCGTCTCGTAAGTGGTATTGTCTCGGATCAGCTGAAGATCGTTATAAATATCCTTGACCGTGATCGCAAATACCGCTTCCTTGCCGGCAAGCTCCGTTGCGCCGTAATCCTCGGGGAATGTCACGGTAATGGAGAATTTTTCATTCAAGGAATGTCCGATCAACTGATTTTCAAATTCGGGAAGCAAATTGCTGTCTCCCGCAACGAACATATAATTCGTTCCGGTTCCGCCTTCGAAGACTTGATCGTCGATCACACCCTTGAAGTCGATGGTAACAGTGTCGCCAAGCTCGATCGTGTTTTTGGAGGTCTTCACCTTTGTGAAAAAGGAATTGAGTCTTTCGGCAATATAACTGTCGGGATATACGGCGGGAAGCGCTTTCTTTACGTTGACCGTAAATTTCACAGTCTTGCCCGCAAGATCCGCATCCTCGTAATCCTTATCCAAAGTCATGGTGAAGGAAAAATCTTTTCCGATCTCAACGGTTCTGGCGGTAGAAGAGGACTGACTTGCGTCGGTCACGCTATAAACGAGCGCATAATCGAAATCCGAGGGATTGCGATAAACGTCATAGCCCTTCACCATATCGCTGTCCGTATTGTGCGTCCATGCGTCAACGGTCGAAGCAACCTTTCCCTCTGCGTCAAGAAGCTCTGCTTTCACAAGGAAATCTATCTGATAGCCCTCGGAAAGTGCGCAGGAGGTCATATCTTCAGAGAGAAATTTTCTGTACTCCTCGTATGCTTTGACAAGATCCTCATACGGAATATCGGAAATGTCGCAAAGAGTCACGTATTCGGAAACGTCTGCGTTTTCCATATCGAATTTTCCGCATCCCGCAAACAATGTCGCGCACATCAATACCGTGAGCAACAAACAAACTAATTTTTTCATGCCTTTATGATTCCTTTCTTCTATCGGCTTTGCTCTTTTTGATACAACGTCAAAGGAGCCGGCATCATCTTTTCAATTTTATAGGTTTTGCCGTACCGATATATCATATCACAAGATCGATATAAATTCAACCTTTTTTGATCAAATAACAAAGACGAAGGCAAATCTTCACAGATTTTTAATATTTCGTCATTTTGCTCCGCAAGAACGAGAGTGTCGCATTCAATTTCTCCAGATCGTGCGTACCGTCGGGGAGCATGACCGGCGATTCCAGAGTGACCGTATCACCATCAAACCACGGCATAGCTTCAAACAAACGATCAAAATCGATTTTGCCTTCACCCGGATGGACAATGGGACGCGTCACGCCCCACATACCGGGCGCGGTCGTACCGCAATGATCGCTGACGTGAATATGTCCGATCCGCTTCTTCCATATCTCGCTCTCGAAGAAGAGATTCGTTTCTCCGATAAAATCAGCGTGTCTGGTATCGAACGTAAACCGCGAGCTCGGATATCTCTGCGCAATTTCCAAAACGGAACTGTATGGCGACGTCTTGCACGGCACGTTTTCCACCAGCAATTCAACCGACCGACGATCACAGATCTCGTATAACGTTTCCAGAAGATCTATGCTTTTTTGTAGCCTTTCGGGCAGAAAACGCCCGTCCCAAAGATGAAATACCGCGGCTTTTGCGCCGATAGCCTGCGCCATGTCCGCATTTTCCGTAAACAAGCGCAAGCTTTCTTTTCGGTCTTCTTCATCGCCAAGGCCAAGCAAAGCGGTAATATCCTTTTCAAAATGAATGGTATATACGGGCAGCGAGGTGCGCGACAGCATGCGGCAGATCTCCGCCAAACGACCGTAATACGCCTTCAACATCATCAATTCATAGCCGTCAGCGCAAATGGAGTCGGCGTAACGGGCGATCAGCGTATGATCGAATCCGTTTGCTCTTCCGACGATCGTTCCGGTAGAGCATAATATCTTTTTCCCCATAACGTATCAATAATAGCGAATATTCGCAATCACCTTTCCGAGAATATAGACTTCCTTTGTAATAATGGGTTCCATATCACGATTTTCGGGTTGAAGTCTGAAATAACCGTCTTCGCGGTAGAAGGTCTTCACGGTCGCCTCGTCACCGATCAAAACCACTGCGATATCGCCGTTATCAACGTAATTCGTCCGATTGACGATCACGTAATCCCCATTCAGAATCCCCGCCTCGATCATGCTTTCGCCTTTTACCTTCAAAGCAAAAAGCTCTCCGCGAAGCGCGCTCTTGGGCGGACAAAACTCAATATATCCCTCGCAATTTTCCTGCGCGAGAATCGGAAATCCCGCGGCAACCTGCCCCAAGATCGGAATGCTCGTGGAATTCGGGAACGTCGGACAGGTTTCCACCCGAAGTGTTCTGCTCTTTCCCTGAGCCTTCTGAATATATCCTTTTGCTTCCAATTTATTGAGATAAGAATGCACCGTTGCGGTGCTTTTAATACCGAGAGCCATTTGAATATCGCGCACGGAAGGAGAATATCCGTTCAATTCGGTGGATTCACAAATATAACGATAAACGTCATTTTCTTTTTCGGTAAGATTCGGCTTCATAACAATCGTTCCTTCCAAAATGTTTATTACATAGAACTTTATGTTTATTTTATCATATTTTTTTCGAAAAATCAAATTTTTCTTTTGTTTTTTTGAAATTTTTTCCGTAACCTCAAAAAATCCGCCATACCGGAGCAAAAAATCGAATGGAAACAAAAAACAGACGCTTTTCGCAAGCGTCTGCTCTTTCTTTTTGAAAAAAACTATTGCAATTTGCAGGTATATTCTATTATAATATATTAGTAGCAGAAAACGAATCAGCTCTGCAGATAATCGCGAAGCATTACGCCGAGCAAATCGTCTCTGTCTATTTTTCTGATAAGACTACGTGCATTCTTATAATTGGTGATATAAGTCGGATCTTCACACAAAAGATATCCAACAATCTGGTTGATGGGATTGTATCCCTTTTCGAGCAACGCAGCATATACCTCCTGCAAAATCATTTTGTTCTGTTTTTCCTTATCCGCTGCAAGAGGAAAAGTGATCGTCTGATCGGGTTGATAATTGGGCATAGTTCTGATCCTTTCTTTTTAAGTTCTGATAAGCTTGTTCTTATTGTATACCTAAAAATCCGATTTTTCAACATTTTTTTATAAAGATATGCGAATTTCTTAAAAAAATTTTTAAATTGATTCCATTTAAAGGAGAATTGCATACATGGAGATCAAACGCAAAAAAATCACACAGGAAGAAATCTTTAAAAGAGAGCAAGCATTTGCCAAGGAGATCACTGCCATCTGTCAAAGAAAGAACGAATATTTCAATGCGATCGGATACGAGCTGGATCTCGAGCTTGGTCAGCAGGAAAACGAACATCAATCTCATTTCTATACATTATCCGATAACGAAAACAAAAAATTCGAATCCGGCTACGTCAGCCGCGCAATGATCACGGTAAAACGTCAAAAAACAGAAGCAGAAAAGGCGGAAGCGCTCCGATTGGAATCCGAAAATCTCGCGATGATCGAAGCTTGCGAAGACGAAACCGAAGCGGAGCAGCTGGCAAACGACGAAGCGCTTCGCAACGGAGAAGACGAAAACAAGCGCGCCGTCGCATTCACGCGCGTCATGCTCGTCCGCGCTTATAAAGCATTCTGGACGGAATGGATCTCTCTTGGCGACGATCTCGATCAGCTGGAAGCCGATCTCGACGAATTTCTCGAGGCGCTGACCGCAAAGCAGGAAAACAACGACTGATCTTCCCTTCCGCGCTTTTTCTCAAATCACATCAAAATTTATATTGTATCACGTGAGAAAATATGATATAATATAAATCGAATCCAAAATGGGAAGGCAACGCTTCCCCGAAAATCCATAATAAAAAGGCTTGATGATTTATGATAAAAAACAATCTCACGAAAACAGAATTAAAGACGTCTGATTTTGACTACGATCTGCCCGAATCTCTGATCGCGCAGCATCCTACGGAAAAACGCGACGAAGCGAGACTCATGGTGCTTGACAAAGAAACCGGCGCGATCGACCATCGCATTTTCCGCGACGTCAAGGAATTTCTCCGTCCCGGCGACGTTCTCGTCGTCAACGATTCCAAAGTCATTCCTGCGCGCATCTACGGAAAAAAGATTCGCGAGGATCTTTCCGAAGGCGCGGATTGTGAATTTCTCTTGCTCCGTCAGCGCTCTCTCGACCTTTGGGAAACGATCGTACGCCCCGGAAAGCGTCTCAAGGAAGGCGCGCGCGTCCGCTTCGGCGGCGGGCTTCTGGACGCCGTCATTGAAGACGTAACGGAGGAAGGAAACCGCATCGTACGCTTCGAATACGATAAAACCAGCGGCAAGAATCTGTATGCGATCCTCGACGAGATCGGCAGAATGCCTCTGCCCCCTTATATCACGGAAGAGCTGAAAAACAACAGTGACTATCAGACCGTTTACGCCAGAGAAGAAGGATCCGCCGCCGCTCCTACGGCAGGCTTGCACTTCACCCGTGAGCTTTTGGATGAGATCCGCGCAATAGGCGTTGAGATCGTCCCCGTCATGCTTCACGTCGGTCTCGGCACGTTCCGTCCCGTCAAAGCCGATAGCATAACCGACCACGTCATGCACAGTGAATTCTTCACCGTCACGGAAGAAAGCGCGGAAAAGATCAATCTTGCGCGCAAAAACGGCGGACGCATCATCGCCGTCGGTACGACCTCCTGCCGTACGCTCGAAAGCGCTTCCACGGACGACGGTATCGTACATCCCATGTGCGACGACACGGGTATCTTCATCTATCCCGGCTACAAATTCAAAGCCGTCGACGCTCTGATCACCAATTTCCATCTGCCGCAAAGCACGCTCATCATGCTCGTCTCCGCATTCTCCAACAGAGAGATCGTCATGAACGCGTACGAAACCGCCGTAAGAGAAAAATACCGTTTCTTCTCGTTCGGCGACGCAATGCTGATCCATTGATTTTCACGAGCGGTCGAAAAATAAAATCGAAAAGGTAAAAACAAAATGACCAATAAAAAAATCCCCGTTATTGCCGTAGCAGGCCCCACTGCAAGCGGCAAAAGCTCTCTCGCTATGCGTCTTTGCAAGGACTATAACGGAGAATTGATCTCCTGCGATTCCATGCAGATCTATAAAGGAATGGATATCGGAACGGCAAAGCCGACGCTCCGCGACAGAGCAGAAATCCCCCATCATCTGATCGATATCTGCGAGCCTGACGTGGATTTTTCTGCCGCGGCATTTGCCGAATTGGCGCAAAAAGCAATCGCCGACGTTCACGCAAGAGGAAAAATGCCCATCCTCTGCGGCGGCACGGGATTGTATCTGGACTCCGTACTGAACGGCGTTGACTTCGGAGAAATGGAGCCCGATCTCGCGTATCGGGCAGAGCTTCTTCAATTTGCGGAGGAAAACGGCGCGCAAGCTCTCCACGACAGACTTGCCGCGATCGATCCCGAGGCGGCGCTCTCCATTCATCCCAACAACATCAAACGCGTGGCGCGCGCACTCGAAATCTGCCATCTTTCCGGCATGACGAAAACCGAATGGGACAAAAACGCGATCAAGAACGAATCTCCGTATTCCGCTTGCATCATTGCTTTGGACTACAAGAACAGAGAAAATCTCTACGCGCGCATCCATATGCGCGTCGATGAAATGTTCGCCGCCGGATTGGAAGACGAAGTACGCGCATTGTTGAACGCGGGATATCTCGCTCCCGAAACAACGGCAGGCGGCGCCATCGGTTACAAAGAGCTTCTCGGCTATCTCCGCGGTGAAATGACCAGAGAAGAAGCCTCCGAAGCGCTCAAAACCGCAACCCGCCATTACGCAAAACGGCAGCTCACGTGGCTCAGACGCAATGCAAACGTCCATTGGCTCTACCCCGACAACGAGCGTTACGAGGACGACGAGCATTTGATCGCTGACGCGCACGCCATCATTGATATCCACGCCGTAATGACGTCCGGCTCATAACAAAAAGGAGAACCTTATGAAAATCGGCAAAAAACAAATAAAGAAAAGGATTCTTCCTCTCTCCCTCTGTCTGCTTGCCGTGATCTACCTCTTCTATCATATTGCGAACGGATTGCGTACGGATGCCCAATTTTACGCCGTACGTCCGTATACCGCCAACGATAGTCAGGTCTTCACGGGATACGTATTCAAGAACGAGCAGCTTCTGTACTCCAATTATTCCGGCATGAGCAATTACCACTATTACGACGGTGAAAAGGTTGCCGCCAACCGCGTGGTAGCCGACGTATACGGAACCGGAAATCAAATGGTTTCCAACAGGATCAATGAAATCAAAAAACAGATCGAGATCCTTCGCGCAAGTATGTCGCTTGGCAAATTGACGCTAACAGAAGTTAACCGAAAGATCGAGCTTGTTTCCTATGAGATCACACAGAAAAACGCGTCCGGCGATACCGCCGCGGCAAACGCGCTCGGTGATGAGCTTCTGATCTTGATCGCCAAAAAAGATCTGCTTTCCTCCGGAAAAGAAGACTATCAACAGGAAATCGCCGTATTGGAAAGCCAAAAGGCCAGTCTCGTCGCATCTCTCGGTACTCCTCTCGAAAGCGTAACGACTCCCAGCTCCGGTTATTTTTACTCCGAAACCGACGGCTATGAAGAGATCTTCTCCGCGCAAATCGCAGAAAAGCTGACGATCGAAGAGTACAAGCGCTTGATCGAAGCACCGACCGGAAGCACCGTAAACGTTGTCGGAACACTCGTTACAAGCTCCCAATGGTATTTTGCGACCATGGTTTCGGAACTCGAGGCCGAAGGCTTTCTCGTCGGCACGACGTACGAATGCGTCTTTCCGGATAATAGCCACACAGATGCCATCTCCATGAAATTGGTTTCAAAAGAAACCTCCTCGTCCCAAACTCTTCTCGTTTTTTACTCTTCCTCCTTGCCGCGCAGCTTCGATACGACAAGAACCCAGCGAATGCAGGCAAACCGAGGCTCTTATACGGGATTCCGAATCCCCTCGGAAGTCGTGCGCGCCGAAGACGGCAAAACCTACGTATATATATTTAAAGAAGGCTTGGCGGCAAAAAGAGAAGTGATCATCCTTTGGGAACAAAACGGATATTACATCGTGTCGGCAGACAATACGGATCCGGGTATGCTGAAGCTCAATGATCTGATCATTCTCAACGATACCAAATTATATGAAGATAAATTTATAGATTAGTCATTTCAGAAAGGAATTTCCCATGACAGAAGCAAAAAAAGCGGAAATCCGTGAAAATATTCAAAGAATACGTAGCGATATGTCCGCTTATCCCCATACGGAGCTTATGGCCGTTATCAAAACAAGAACCACCGAGGAGATCAATTACGCAATCCGTGAATGCGGGATCAAGCTCGTAGGCGAAAATCGCGTGCAGGAATTGCTTGCGCACTACGAGGAAATGGACCGCACCGCCGAATTGCATTTCATCGGTACGTTGCAAAAAAACAAAGTCAAGTATATCATCGACAAGGTCGACATGATCGAATCGCTCGATAACGAAGGTCTTGCGACCGAAATTCAACGCCGCGCCGAAAAAATCGGAAGAACGATCCCCGCTCTGATCGAAGTCAATATCGGCAGAGAAGAAGCAAAGAGCGGAATCTTCCCCGAAGCACTCGAAAGCTTTTGTAACGCGCTGAAAAATTGCCCCAACATTGCAGTGAAGGGGCTCATGACCATCGCGCCGATCTGCGAGGACAAAAACGATTATCATCGGTATTTTTCGGAAATGCAAACGTTGAAAAACGATCTCTTTCCGAAATATTTCCCCGACGTCGAATCTCCGATCTTGTCCATGGGAATGTCGGGAAGCTTTTACCAAGCGCTCGAAAACGGATCTGACATCATCCGTATCGGCGAGGGCATTTTCGGAAAACGCAATCTTCCGATTCAAAAATGATAAACAAAGCGTTTTTGCTTTTTCACGAAGATGATTCGGCAAAAAATATAAAACTTGTGCTATACTCACACATTTTTTTAACTTTTTTCAAAAAACAGATTGCAATTTCCGTATCAACTATGTTATAATGTTAAAGTAAATATGATTTTAATGTTTTTTAGCATTGGAATTCAAATAAAGATTACAAGAGAGATATTTTGGAGGTATAAAAATGGGTTTATTTGATAAAATCAAAGGCATGGTTTCCGTAGAAGATCCTTACGGTGACGAATTCGGCGCAAACGAAGAAGCAGCTGTAACCGAAGCAGAAGAAACCAGCGTTCCCGCTGTCGTAGCAGCACCCGCAACCACGCAGAAGCCTGCAACCGGCATTTACGGTCAGGACGACTCCGTCGTTGAACTCAAGGTTGTAAGACCTACAACGTTTGCTAACGTAACTGAAATTGCTGATTATCTTCTCAGCCATTGCACCGTTGTACTCAATCTTGAAGCAACCAACACCGAAGAAGCAAAGAGATTGCTCGACTTCCTTGCCGGCGTTGCATATTCCATCGACGGTCAGTTGAAGAATATTGCTGTCAACACTTATATCATCACCCCTTGCAATGTTGACGTTGCCGACACTCAGGTAAGAGCTGCCGAAACAGAGCAGGAATTTGATAATCAGACAGCAACCGCAAATGCAAATCTGACAAGCGACACTTTGTTCTGATTTCACAAAGCGCATGACGGGGTATTCTGCCCCGTCATATTTTTCGCCCCATAAAAGAATATTTCATTGAAATGACGGCAATCTTCCGATTGGCGTCATTGGTCAAATATAGGGAGATCTTTTCATGACACCGATTACACCCGAGGCGTTACATGGGAAACCCTTCTCGAAAGCAGAGCTTGGATACAACACCGCCGAGGTAGACGATCATATCCATCGTCTCACGGAAAACTATGCTCTTCTCTATCGGGAAAATGCGTCTCTATTAAAACAGCTCCGTGAAACGAGCGCGAAGCTTCAAGCGTTGGAAAAAGAACAAAAACGCGCAGACAATATATTAAAAACAGCACAAGCAAAAAAAGATAAGATCATCGAAGAAGCTTATCTGAAAGCAGACAATATTCTGGCATCCGTACAAATGAATTGCGATTCCATTTTACGCAATTTCAAGGAAAAGGCCGAAGCGCAGGAAAAAGCCCTCGCGGATATGAAAAAAAGTATTCTGAAATTCAAAAACGATTTGTTTGAACAATATCGTGTCCACATTGAATTGATCGAAAACCTCTTCCCTGCCGACGACGAAGAAAAAAATTGGACCCCCGATGCCTACGCACAGCACATCGTCGAGGAATTGAAGCGAAAATTCTCCGATCAATACGAGATTTTTCCGGAAACACAGATGGAATTATCCATACCCGTCGAAAGCAAAAAATCATCTCTCCCGGACTCAAACGTCTGCTCACGTACCACAAAAAAGAAAACCGTCAAAAAAATGCCGTCCATCATGGATCTGATCGACGAATATGAGGATCCCGCATTAAAAAGCGAAACGAAGCCCTCTGCCGCGCAGCAATTTATGCTGGATTTCGATCATCCGTCCGAGGATGGCGTTATGATCGACAAATAAACGTAAAGGAGCCTTTTATGATTTTATGGATCATCGTTATCGCAGCGTGCGTTATTCTTGATCAACTGACCAAATGGATCGTCATCAACTCCATGGAGCTTTACGAATCCATCGTTCTGATCCCAAAAGTTTTTTCCTTCACATATATCCGCAATTACGGCGCGGCATGGGGAATGTTCAGCAATCAACGCTGGATATTCATCCTCGTTACTGCCGTTGCGCTTATCATTATGCCCATCATTCTTTACCGATACAGAAAGGTCCACGTTTTGTTCAACCTTTCTCTTTCTTTCTTCATCGGTGGCGCGATCGGCAATCTGATCGACCGTATATTCGTCGGTTACGTCGTGGATTTTCTCGAATTCACCTTTATCAACTACCCCGTTTTCAACGTAGCTGACATTTTCGTCGTCTTCGGCGCAGGCCTCATGATCGTTTACGCGCTGTTTTTCGACAAAACTTTTTTCGTCGACAAGAAAAAGATCCCCGCAACAGTAACCGCAGAGGAGGATAACGTCAATGACGGAGCAAATCAGAAAGACCTTGACAACGGAAATTGACGATATCGGCAAACGACTCGACGTTTTCCTCTCCGAAACCGAGGATGAGCTGACACGTTCGCAAGCGCAAAAGCTCGTGCAGGACGGATTCGTTCTCGTAAACGGCGCGGTAACGGCAAAAAACTATAAGCTTCGCCGGGACGATCTCGTCACGCTTACCTACCCCGCGCCCGTTCCCTGCCGCGCGGAAGCAGAAAATATTCCGATCGATATCGTTTATGAGGATGAAGATATCATCGTCGTGAACAAGCCGAAGGGCATGGTCGTTCACCCCGCCGCAGGAAATTATACCGGAACGCTCGTCAGCGCGTTGCTTTATCATTGCGGAGAACGCTTGTCCGCGATTGGAGGCGTTGTCCGTCCCGGAATCGTGCATCGAATCGATAAAGACACCAGCGGTCTGCTCGTTGTTGCAAAAAACGACACATCGCATCTCTTCTTGTCCGAGGAGATCAAAGCGCACCGCGTTTCCCGCATTTATCACGCGATCACGGTCGGTGCTCTCGATGAAGATTTCACTGTGGATCTCCCCATCGGCAGACATCCGACAGACCGCAAAAAAATGGCCGTCACCGAAAAGAATTCCAAAAACGCCGTCACTCACGTCAGCGTATTGGAGTGTTTTTCCGGCGCGGCATATATCCGCTGTGAATTGGAAACGGGAAGAACGCATCAGATCCGCGTTCATCTTTCGCACAAAAACCGCCCTTTGCTCGGCGATCTGGTCTACGGAAGCGCCAAGCTCCCCCTCAACCAGAAATTCGCAAAGCTAACAGAAGGACAATGTCTGCACGCGAAGGAGCTGATCCTCACACATCCGAGAAGCCGCGAGCAAATGCGATTCGTTTGTGACATACCCGAATACTTCACAGAAGTGTTGGAAACACTCCGAAAAACCAATTGATTCATTCACCCTTGATTTCAAAAAAAAGGATTTGCTATGAAAAAATTCAAAAACATTCTGATCGCTTCCGATATCGACGGTACTGTCCTTTGGGATTATTCGTATATCAATCCCCGCAATTTTGAAAAGCTCCGCTATTTTTGCGATAACGGCGGTCACTTCGCGCTTTCCACCGGACGCAGCCACAAGGACGTTTTCGTGGTCGCTCAGAGGTTGAAGGAATACGTCAATATGCCCTGCATTCTTTGCAACGGCAGTTATCTTTACGATCATATTTCCGACAGTATACTGAATCCGTATTATCTCGATACGCGTCCTCTGATCGAAGCGTTCAAATTCGTAAAAGAACGTTTTTCGGATATCGGTATGCGCGCAACCGCGACAAACGGCTTTCTCTGCCCCGCTGAAGACGACGTCGCCATCAAATTTCTGAAAGAAACGGGACTTGGTCATTTGGTTACGATCATCCCCGTCGACGCGTTTATCGACGAAAATATTTTCAAAGCAGTTTTCACCTCGACCGATACGGAAAAGCTTCTTTATTTGCAAGAGGAGCTTCGAAAAAATTACGGTGAGTATTTCTCCATCACCTTGTCCGGGAAAACGATTCTGGAAATCCTTCCTATCGGTATTTCCAAAAAAACGCAATTCCCCTATCTGAAAACGATCTACCCCGGCGCAGAGCTTTGGTGCATCGGAGATTTCCACAACGATGTGGAAATGTTGATCGGCGCAGACGTTGCCGTCTGTCCCGAAAACGCCGTACCCGAAATCAAGCAGATCTGTCAATTGCAGGTATGCCATTGCAAAAACGGCGCGCTCGCTGACATGATCGATGAGATCGAAAAACGTCTCGACAGCCAACCTTCCGCCGCGGAATAAATCCATAAAAAACGCCCTTCGTGCGAATCTGTTCTGAAATGACTTGAACAAATGCGTACGAGGGGCATTTTCATTTTATAAAATACTTGACAATACAAACAAAAGCGAAATGGAAACCGCGCTTCCGCCGATCAGCTGCATGACCGTATGATGCTTCGCCTTCACGCTCGCCACGTAAGCAAACACCGTAACGACCGCCATCAAGGATGCGGTAATATACAAGCCGAAATACAAAAGCAAAAAGATCGGTCCTGCAGAACCGCAGCCGTGCGCGCTGAGCTTGATATGCAATCCTTTATTGAAAACAAGAATAAGAATACCCGAAAGCAGATATTCCAGACAAATGATCCACATTCCGTTCGTCGCGCCTGCAAATAAATTGGTGATCAGACAGAAAATATATCCTGCCACCGCAAACAACATCGCAAGCGTTCTTTGTCCGTCTCTGCCCTTATCCTTAAAATGAGGGGTTACTGCCTGCAAGGGATATGCAAGCAAGGGCAAAATTCCGAGATAAAGAACCGTATAACCATAGTGCCATACCGTCGGAAATACTTCGGGACAACATATCCCGATCATAGTGATCGAAAACGCCGCCAATACTGGCGCAAGCGTAATCATTCGAACGATTTTACAAAATTTCTCCATTTTCATTTCTCCTTAATAAGCGACAATATCAAATTTGATTTTCAAAATCTCTTTTTCGAATTCAATTTTATTTCATCTGGTTTTCAAAACTATTATAAGCATTTTCAATTGTTTTGTCAATAGTTTCATGAAAATATTTTATCCATTTTCGGAAATAAATATTGATTTTTTCAAGAAAAATGCTATACTAATAAAAACGAAAGCATTTTCTCCCCATTTTATAATAAAGCAAAGGAATCTGACATGGAAAAAAATGAATTTTTCACTTCATGCGACGCGGTCGCCAACCTTCATTTTCCCCGTTGGCACGAGCTTCCCGAATTTGAACTATATATGGATCAGGTCATCGGTTTGGTCGAAAAATATCTGCGTCCCCTGTATCCCGAAAACAAAGCTCCCATCACACCGTCCATGATCAACAATTACGTCAAAAACGGCGCGCTCCCTCCTCCCCAAAACAAAAAGTATAACCGCACGCATTTGGCTCTTCTGATGATCATATGCTCTGCAAAATCTATTTTGGAGATCTCCTCTATCTCCGACATCCTCAATCAAAGCATTTCGTCGAGCAATATCGAAACGGCGCTCGATCAATTTGCGGAAATGTATGAAAACGCACTCAGCTCCGCCGTCAAAAAGGCAAAGCTCGCCGTATCCGTTTCCGAGCTTGACACACAGCACATTCTGAGCGCGATCGCGATCGAAAACGCCATGAGCGCCAACGCGTCCCGCATCGTTGCCATGTATGCATATAACATGATCGCAACCAAGCCGTCACCGGAAGAAAGTGAGCAGAAGCAGGAAAAGGCAGAAAAGAAAGCGGAAAAAGCGGAAAAAAAGGCGGAAAAGAAAGCCGAGAAAAAAGCCGAAAAGAAAGCGGAAGCGAAAGAAAATTCCGAGGAAACAATTTCTTGACATAGCATAAAATAAAATCCCCCGAATAAAATGTTTAACAAAACATCTGATTCGGAGGATTTTTCTTATGTTCGTCTATTCCATTCGCTCGGCAACCATCAAATTCGTTTGCGCGATCGCGCTTTCTCTCGTCGTGCTCATCTCGCTCGTCGCACTCATTCCATCCTACAACGCCAAGGAAGGAACCACCGTCTCTTCCGATATTTCCTACGTCAAGATCTATGAAAACAGCGACCGCATCGCTTTCATCGAGCAATTCGGTTGGAAAGTAGCCGAAACACCTTTGGAAACCGTCGAGGTCTGTGTCCCCGAAACCTTCGACAACGTTTATCTCGGTTACAATGAAATGCAGAAGGAGCAAGGTCTGAATCTCGCCAAATACAAGGGAAAAACCGTAACGCGCTATACGTATCAGGTTGAAAATTACCCTGACTACGACGGAACCGTCTATCTGAGTCTCCTCGTTTACAAAAACAAGGTCGTCGGCGGCGACGTTTGTTCCGCCGATGTCAACGGCTTCGTACACGGATTCGAAGCGCCCGAAGCATAAATAGAAAAAAGAAGGACGTGAGCGTCCTTCTTTTTTATTCCTTAATTACGTAAAATTATCTTTTTGCGATAACTTCAACTTCGCAAAGCGCGCCTTTGGGCAGATCCTTTGCCGCAACGCAAGAACGTGCGGGAAGGCTGATGAAATATTCCGCATAAACGGCGTTGAATGCTGCAAAATCTGCGATGTCCGCAAGGAAGCAAGTCGTTTTTACAACATTTTCAAAGCCCATACCTGCTTCTGCAAGAACAGCCTTGAGATTTTCGCAAACCTGCTTTGCCTGCGTAACGACGTCGTCGCCTGCAAATGCGCCCGTTGCGGGATCGAGACCGATCTGACCGGAGGTGAAGAGGAATTCACCGCAATCAATTGCCTGAGAATAAGGACCGACTGCCGCCGGTGCTTTCGTTGTGCTGATTTTTTTCATAATAAGATACCTGACCTTTCATAATAATTATATAAATACCGCGCAAACACGGTTGTTTCCACCGAAATCGCGATAAAATTCAAAGGAAAATCCATGCGAAAGACAAAGTTTTTCCAACGCTTCCCTTTGATCATACCCGATTTCCAAAAGCAAAGCTCCTCCCCTTTTGATATGCGAAGGACAAACGTCAAGCAACCGACGGTAAAAATCAAGTCCGTCCGCGCCACCGTCCAACGCAATATGAGGCTCGCTCTGCACCTCCGGCGACAACGTTTCGATCACCGCCGTCTCAATATAAGGCGGATTGGAAACGATCACGTCAAAGGGCTCCGTATCGGAAAGAAAATCGGGAGAAAAAACGTCCGCCTTCTTTGCTTGAAAGCGTTCCTTCAAACCGAACTTTTCCGCATTCCGTTTTGCAACCGACAAAGCCGACTCCGAAATATCGTATCCGACTGCGGTCGTATTTTTCGTATTTGCAAGCGCAGCCAAGGCGATACAACCGCTTCCCGTACAAATATCGGCAAAGCGAGCGCCGTTTTTCAATTTCGAGATCAATTTTTCACATACGATCTCTGTATCTGCCTGAGGAATCAAGCAATCGGAGGTCACGTCAAAGCAAAGCCCGAAAAACCACGCCTTGCCCAGAATGTATTCCAACGGCTCACGGGTATTTCTTCTGATAGCAAGCGCTTCCGCTTTTGCGCAAGCCTCGTCGGAAATCTCCTTGCTCAAAAAAGGAATCGCGGACATCTCCGCTTCCCTCAATTGCAAAACCGAGCCGATGATCTCCCTTGCCTCGTAAGCCGCGGCTTCTCCCGCGGCGTCAAGAAGGAGTCCCCTTAATTTTCTGTAAAAAAGATCGATTCTCATGCCTCGGATTCACCTTGCCCGGTCTTTTCGGGTTCTTTGTCCGCAACCGGATCGGGAGCAAGAGCGATCTCATCGGGAAATTCCTCCGGCATAGCAAGCTTCAAGGATTTGATGGCAACCTCGATCTGATCGTCGGAGGGCTCTTTCGTCGTGATACCCTGCATAAGAATACCGGGCGCAGACAATGCGCGAACGAGGAAATTGTCGTGCTTGCCCGCATACATCAAAAATTCAAATCCGATGCCAACCGTGAGAGGAAACAGCATCAATTTGCACACCGCACGCAAAAGCGTATTCTGAAAAGGGATGAAAAATCCAATGATAATACCAATGAGGATCATCACAAACATAAAACTCGTTCCGCAACGGGGATGGAATCTCTTATGCTTGCGAACGTTTTCAACCGTCAGCTCCTCGCCGCTCTCATAACAAAAAATGGATTTATGCTCCGCGCCGTGATATTCGAACGTTCTTCGCATATCCGGCATGAGAGAAATCAAAAGTATATAACCGATAAAGATCAGAACCTTGAAAACGCCCTCCAGAACGCTTCTCCAAATACCGATCTCACCGCCGAACAGCTTCGCGATCCAGCCGCTGATCAAAGTCGGCAAATACAGAAACAACACGCCAACGAGCAGGAAACCGATAACAAAGCAGATCGGCGTCAATACGGCGAACAGGCTCGCGCCGAATTTTTCCTTCAACCATTTTTCAAATTTCGTCTCTTCTTCCTCGATTCCCAACATATCAACGCCATCGTTCATGGTGGAAACGGAAAGCATAAGCGACTCAATAAAAGATACGACGCCTCTGATCAAAGGCAACGCACAAAATTTATTCTTCTTTCTCACAGATACAAATTTCGTTCTTTTCGAGCGGATCGTGCCATCCATGGAACGAACGGAAATCGCGACGTCTTCGCCGCTGCGCATCATAACGCCTTCCAGAATCGCCTGACCGCCGACCTTGCCCAAACGGGAATTTTTTTCTTCCGAATTTTTCTTCATGTCATCTTCCTTTCTGAAATGTATTTTTACCGTAATGGCATTTCTACCATTATTGCAATGATTATATCATAAATATATGAACAAGTAAATACGTTTTGAAAAAAACATTCTTTCCGAAAACACAAAATCCGCAGAAAGCCATCGGCGATCTGCGGATCTTTGCAACGTCTCCGCCCAAACGGGCGGAGACGTTTTTCTTTATGAGCTTAGGTGAAAAGATATGCAACAACAACGATAACAACGAATACGATAGCAACGATCGTGGTTGCCTTAGAGAGCTTCTTGCCCTTATCGGAAGCGCCGTTCTTACCAAGATAAGAATTGTTGCTGGAGCCACCGGCAATCGCGCCGGAAAGACCGCGTTTTGCTTTATCCTGAAGCATAACAACTACAACAAGGAAAATCGCTGCCAAAAACAAAACAATACCAAGAATAATCTGCAGAGGACTCATGTTTCAATCTCCTTTTCCGGCGGATATTGTGAATTTTCGCACCCCCGCCAACCTTTCGGTGCGAATCCGTAATTTTAACATCATACTACACTATCGTGATAGCTACATAATACTATAGCATGGAAAAACCAAAAATGCAATAGTTTTTAATAAAATTTACAGATTCTTTTTGCAAAAATCACAATCTTTACGGATCAAACGCCGGAATATGCTGCGAAACCGCCGTCAACGGGAACAACAACGCCGTTAACGAAGCCGGATGCGTTGTTATCGCAGAGCCAGAGCAGCGTACCGGTGAGGTCATCGGGAGTACCAAAACGACCCATAGGAGTGTGAGCAAGAATCTTTTCGGAACGGGGAGTGTGGGAACCGTCCGCATTCAGAAGAAGAGCTTCGTTCTGCTTGGTGATGAAGAAGCCGGGAGCAATTGCGTTTACACGAACGCCAACCTTGGAGAAGTGAACTGCGAGCCACTGTGTGAAGTTGGAAACTGCAGCCTTCGCGCCGGAATATGCGGGAATCTTGGTCAAAGGACGGAAGCTGTTCATGCTGGAAACGTTGATGATGGTCGTTCCGGTCTTCTTTGCCATATCGCGAGCAAATACCTGTGTGGGAATCAAGGTACCGAGGAAGTTGAGGTTGAATACGAAGCCAACGCCTTCGGGATCGAGATCGAAGAACGTACGAACGTCTTCTGCTACGTTTTCGAGATCTTCGGGTTCGAGGTATTCCTTGGTCGTCTGACCGCGGGGATTGTTACCGCCAGCACCGTTGAGAAGAATGTCGCAAGTACCGAAAGCTTCGGTGATGAGATCTCTTGCAGCTTCCATGGAAGCGCGTTCCAAAACGTTTGCTGCAACGCCCATAGCGATACCGCCTTCTGCGCGGATCTCTGCGGCAACTGCTTCTGCAGCTTCCAGACGAAGATCGCATACGGCAACCTTAGCGCCGCAAGCAGCGAGAGTCTTTGCAAAACCGGAGCAAAGAACACCGCCACCGCCGGTAACGACTGCAACTTTACCCTTCAGATCGATTTCAAATGGCAATTTCATTGTTTTGTACCCTTTTCCAAACGGAAAAGTCCTTTCTTTATAATAAAATTTTTATTTGCTTTTTTACAAACGAATTTAGGACAAGGACGACAAAACGTCGTATAGCTCGTCCGAATCGGAGGGCGTATAGATCGCGCCGTTTTCACGAAGAATGTCTGCGGGACGGTATCCCCATGCAACGCCGACGGGAATCGTCTTCGCATTGCAGGCAGTGATCATATCCACGTCAGAATCACCGATGAAAGCGATCTCCGAAACGTCCACGCCAAGCTCCTCTGCGATCAGATACGCTCTTGCGGGATTGGGCTTCGCGGGAACCTCGGGAATCGTGCCCCAAACGGAGTCGAAGGTATCCGGGAACAGCGCGTCCACCATCTTCAGAATATGAGAATGGTTTTTGTTGGACATGACCGCAAGCTTCACACCCTGCGCTTTCAGCTTCATGAGCATTTCGGGAATACCTGCGTAAGGCACGGTCTCCGAAAGATAGTGATCGTCGTACAACACGTAATATCTCTGCAGGGCTTCATCCCAAAGCGCTTCGTCCGCAAGCTCGGGAATCATACGGCGAATATATACGGGCATATGATTGTTGACGTGAACCAGAATATCATCCTCCGTCACAGGGGGAAGTCCGTAGGTTTCTCTCGTCAAATTGAGGGTGATCTTCAAATCGGGCAAAGTGTTTGCCAACGTACCGTCAAAATCAAAAATAGCTGCTTTTATCAATTTTTCTGACCGATCCTTTCGCAAAAAGTGTTTCTCTTATTATTTTATCAAATTTCCGCGCGTTTGTCTATAGAAAAAAGAAAAATATTTCTCCTCTCATAGATGAAAAATGCTTTCAGCAAATTGACTTTGATTATAAAATGTGATATATTGGTATCAATCATTCACAAAGATCCGCCATCACGGAGGTTTATCATGGCATACGCAAAAACATACTATCTTGATATCGCTTTTCTGAAATCGGAAAAAGCGATCGAAACCTATATAGACAGAGTTTCTCCCGAAAGAAAGTCCCGTATTGAAACGACCAAGCGCATGGAAACGAAAGCCGCTCTGCTCGGCGCAGGTCTGCTTCTCGACGAGGTGCTGAAAAAATCCTTCGGTCTCTCCGATATCGAGACCGAGACCAACGAATTCGGCAAGCCTTCTCTTAAAAATCATCCCGAAATTCATTTCAACCTCTCTCACAGCGGCGACGTCGTCATCCTCACCGTCTCCGACGCGGAATGCGGCGTGGACATCGAAAGCACACAGAAGCCCCACGAAGCAATGGGCGTTGCCAATCGCTTCTTCTCACGCAACGAATACGCCGCAATGATGCTTTCCGCCGATCCCAACGAGGCGTTCTGCCGACTCTGGACGTTGCGCGAAAGCTACGTCAAAATGAGAGGAAAAGGATTCGCGATCGGCCTCTCCACTCTCAAATGCGACTTCCGCAGAGGCGTTTGCACCATTTCTCAGGACAATCTCCCGCAGACCGACGCGTTCTTCAAGGAACTGCGCGAAATTCCCGGATACCGCGTTTCCATTTGCACAAACGAGCCCGCGGAGCATAGCTTCTCTGTCTGGAAGCTTTAACTCTCCGTTTTCTTCGCAAAGAAAATCCGAAGGCTTGACATCAGAGAAAAAATACGATATAATATTGTTAAAGCTTTTATTTCAAATATATAAATAAAGAAAGGAAATAAAAATCATGGCAAAATTGAACAAATCCGCGTTGAACATCGGTGTGACCGGACCCGTCGTTACCATCGTTATGGACGGTATCGGTATCGCTCCCGACGGCGCGGGCAACGCTGTAAAAAACGCATATACCCCCACTCTCGACACTTTGATGGAGAAATACGCTTGGACCAAGCTCCGCGCTCACGGCACCGCTGTAGGTCTCATGTCTGACGACGATATGGGTAACTCCGAAGTCGGTCACAACGCGCTCGGCTCCGGTCAGGTTTTCGCACAGGGCGCAAAGCTCGTTACCGAATCCATCGAAACCGGCAGAATGTTTGAAGGCGAAACATGGAAGAGCCTCACCGGCAACTGCGTAGCAAACGGCACGACGCTCCACTTCCTCGGCCTCTTCTCCGACGGTAACGTTCACTCCCACATCAATCATCTCAAGGCAATGGTTGAAAAAGCAAAGGCTGAAGGCGTGAAGAACGTTCGCGTTCACATCCTCCTCGACGGTCGTGACGTTGGCGAAACCTCCGCTCTCGAATACGTTGAACCCTTCGAAGCATTCCTCGCTTCTCTCAACAACGCTACCTTCTGCGCAAAGATCGCAAGCGGCGGCGGCAGAATGAAGATCACCATGGACCGTTACGAAGCAAACTGGAAGATGGTTGAAGACGGCTGGCACACCCACGTTCTCGGCGAAGGCAGACAGTTCGCTTCCGCAAAAGAAGCAATCGAAACCTACCGCGCGGAAACCGGCGTGATCGACCAGGATCTCCCCGCATTCGTTATCGCTGAAAACGGCGCTCCCGCCGGCACCATCGAAGACGGCGACAGCGTTATCTTCTTCAACTTCCGCGGCGACCGCGCGATCGAAATCTCCAAGACCTTCGAAGCAGGCGCAGATTTCGACAAATTCGACCGCGTTCGCGTTCCTTCCGTCGTTTACGCAGGTATGCTCGAATACGACGGCGACCTCCACGTTCCTTCCCGTTACCTCGTCGCTCCCCCTGCGATCACCAATACCATGGGCGAATATCTCGCTGACACCGGTATCACGCAGTACGCGATCTCCGAAACCCAGAAATACGGTCACGTTACTTACTTCTGGAACGGTAACAAGAGCGGCAAGTTCGACGATTCCACCGAAACCTATCAGGAGATCCCCTCCGATATCGTTCCCTTCGAACAGAGACCCTGGATGCAGTGCGCTTACATTGCGGACCAGGTGATCGAAGCGATCGAATCCGGCAAATATCAGTTCATCCGCTGCAACTTCCCCAACGGTGACATGGTAGGCCACACCGGTAACTACGCGGCAACCGTCATCTCCGTTGAAGCGCTCGACGTTCAGCTCGCAAGAATCCTCAAGGCTGTTGACGCGGCAAAGGGCGTTGCGATCATCACCGCTGACCACGGTAACGCAGATGAAATGTTCGAAACCGACAAGAAGGGCAAGGTAAAGACCAATGCCGACGGTTCTCCCAAGGCAAAGACCAGCCACACCCTCAACCCCGTTCCCTGCATCATCTACGACAACTTCTACACCGAAAAGTACACCATGAAGGAAGGCTCCGATTTCGGTCTTGCAAACGTTGCGGCTACCACCGTCAATATGCTCGGCTACGAAGCTCCCGAAATGTGGTGCGAAAGCCTTATCAAATAATCATATCCGATCTTTTCTGTCGAACGGCGGCTCGCTGCCGTTCGACAATTATTTTTATACAGAGGAATTCTTTACCGTGAAAAAAGAACAGCAAGTAAAACTCAAAATTTTCGCAAACGTTATCCGCGGCGAAGGCGAGGATGCAGAAAAAGACAATATCCGCATTACGAGCATAGGTCTCATGTCCTTTGACGAAAACCGCATTGAGATCAGCTACGAGGAATCCATGGGAGAAAACGGAATGGCGTACAACAGACTCTCCTTCGACGTAAGCGAGCCGAATATCGTCACGCTCGTCCGCGAGGGCGCCGTCTCCTGCGTGATGACCTTCTCCGAAAACGGAAGATACGGCGGACTTTACGACATGGGATTTGCCGCCTTCGACTTCACCGTCGCGACCAAAAACATTTCCAACAAGATCCGATTCGAAAAGGGCGGCGTTTTGCTTCTCGACTACAATACCGAGATCCAAGGCGTTGCCGTACAGGAAAGCCGTTTCCGATTTGACATCTCCATTCTGAAAAATTAACTTTATTTGTCCGAAGCCCCTTGACAACAACAAAAAAAAACGGTATAATTATAGATACAACCATTTTTAGAAGGAGATTTTCAAATGAACAACAATTACACTGAAGCAAAAGAAAACATTCTTGCCGGCGTAGTCGGCGCATTTCTCTTCTCTCTCGTTGGCGGTATTCTTTGGTTCGTACTCTATCAGATCGGTTATCTCGCGGCAATCAGCGGTCTTGTCGGCGTAATTTGCGCTGTAAAAGGCTATACCATCTTTGCAAAAACAAAAAATGAAAGCAAAATCTGTCTTATCCTCTCCGTCATTATCGCCGTTGCGGTTCTGGCGCTCTCCTGGTATCTCTGCGTGGGATACGATATCTATCTCGCATATCAGGCATGGTATGCGGAAGGCGAAGTAGATTTCACCGTAACCTTCTTTGAAGCTGTCAGAGCGATCCCCTTTTTCTTTGCTGAAGACGCGGAAATGCTCGTAGCTTACCTCAAGGATCTCGCTATCGGTATCGTTTTCGCGGTACTCGGCGTAGTTTCCTACCTCTCTTCCCGTGAAAAGAAGAAAAAAAGACTCGCTATCGAAGCAGCTGAAAAAGCAGCAAAGGAAGCTGAGCTTGCAAAAGCGGCAGAAGAAAACGAATTCGCAAACGACGCTGAATAACATCTGACAAAAAAAGAACCGCGACCGCGGTTCTTTTTTATTTCACTCCTCCGCATCCTCTTTTTTTGCGGAACGGATATTGCCGCTATTGATATTCGCAAGCGGATTTTTGGAGACGGCTTCCTCCAGCTTTTTATCGCCGATATGCGTATAGATCTGCGTCGTACTGAGCTGGGAGTGACCAAGGATCTCCTTGAGAGCAAGGATATCGACGCCGCCCTCCTGATACATCAGCGTTGCCGCCGTGTGACGAAGCTTGTGCGTGGAAAAATGCTTGTACTCCAAGCCTGCCTGCTCGAGATATTTGTAAACAAGCCACTGCACCGTCTTGTGACTGAGTCTTCTGCCGAGGCGGGAAAGGAAAAGCGCATTCGGATCCTTGATATCCGTCAGATTCTGCCCTCTGCAATCGAGATACTTGCGGATCGCATCCTGACAAGCCTCGTTCAGATATACGATGCGCTCCTTATTGCCCTTTCCGACGACGCGCAACGAACGAAGGTCTCGGT
Source organism: Eubacteriales bacterium (assembly GCA_045646925.1). Lineage (GTDB taxonomy): Bacteria > Bacillota > Clostridia > Oscillospirales > CAG-272 > QALR01. The sequence goes on along the minus strand of JAZRLQ010000047.1, from coordinate 21,887 downwards.
CAATGTCCGAAAGGCTGATTCCGACAAGCTCGGAAAGTCGCATTCCGCAGTTCAAAAACAACGTAATGATACAAAAATCCCTCTCCTTGTATTTCGCCTCCTTGTCGTCCAGCACGCTCGTCAAAAGCGAAATACTCTCGTTTTCCGTCAGATATTTCGGCAATGCGTTTTTTCGCTTCGGGGTTTCGATATCCGCCGCGGGATTTTTTTCCAGAACACGCTCGGTTGCCACCATATACTTGAAAAACGTCTTGATCGCGGACAGCTTTCTCGCTCGCGAAGCGGTGGAATTTCCGCGTTCGTTTGCCATATATACCAAAAATTCGAGAATATCCAGCGTCGTGATATCCTGAATGAAACGATTATCCACGCATTCGATCGTGATATCGTTGAACGCCTCCGATTTCGGAGAGATCCCCTTTCTCAAAGCAACCTGATAAACGAAAAAAGTATGTAGATCCAAGCGGTATTCTTCCACCGTCTTGGGCGAACGTCCCTGAATGACCAATTTGTATCGGAGAAATCTTTCCACGACGGGAGAGGTGTCCTCCGTAATTTTTTTCTTCATTTCCGACATGTACGGCTTTGTCTCCTTTCTGTAAAATCGAAGCTTTACTGTCATTATACCGCAAAAAACGCAAATCCACCATATTTTTTCCAAAAAAGATGAGAAATTTGTTAATTTTTTTCGTATTCCCGATATTTTTTGAAAAATCGCTTGAACAAATGAAAGAAAACAGATATAATAATCGTTGTAATTACTTTTATGAAAGGAACCCTCTCCACTATGAACTTCAAAGAATTCTGGCAAAGATACCGAGGCGAGATCGTCAAGCTCCTCGTTACGCATGCCGCGCTCGCTGTATTCAGCATCATGTGTACGTCGCCTCTCCTTGTGCTTGATACGTCCGGAAACCCCTCATCCGTCAACACCATCATTCTGATCGTCACCGCGCTTGTTTTCATATTCTATTATTATCTGATCCGTTCTCAGCTCTGGACGCTCGGCGCGAAAAACAAGATCTCCGCAGACGGCGGCAGAATGGTTCTCAATCCGCTCGCTGGATTATATATGGGACTCATGGCATCCATTCCCAGTTTCATTCTGAACATCGTGAACATCTTCTCTTATTACTATAAGGACTACGGATTTTTCGGCAGAATTTATGGTGTAAGTAATCTGATCGAAGTGCTTTGGGACGCACCCGCGCTCGGTCTCATCATCATTACGGGATCGCCCTTCTCCTATATCACGGTATCGGTTCTCCCCGCTCTCTTCGCAGGAATCGCTTACTACTGCGGAGCGAAAAACATCGCCGTTTTCGGCATTCCGAAAAAATAAAAACAAGATCGAAGTCACCTTCGAACTGATTCTCATGGCATAAAAATACCGCCGTTTTCATATATTTGCAAAAAATGATGAAAACGGCGGTGATTTATTTGTATCCAAAAAAACTGTTTCGAAATTCATGCTCCTTCTTTTTCAAATTTTGCGTTTCCGCACTCCTTCTGCTTTCGGTCACACTCGGTTTCAGCAAGCTTTTGTTTCGTGATGAAACGAAAGCCTCCGCAAATGCCTCTCTTTCGGCGCAAAATATCACGGTCGTGATCGACCCCGGACACGGTGGACGTGACGGAGGCGCCGTCGGAAAAGACGGCACGCTCGAAAAGGATCTCAATCTCGCCGTCGCACTCAAGCTGAAAGCGTTACTGGAAACCATGGATATTCAAGTCGTCATGACCCGCGACACCGATATTGAGCTTGCAGATCCCGATTCTCCGCATAAAAAAGCGGACGATCTGAACGCGCGTCTGCAATTAGCGCAAAGTCAGGAAAACGCCGTGTTCATCAGCATACACATGAACAACTTCCCGATTGAAAAATATCGCGGACTACAGGTTTATTACTCCGAAAATCACACTCGCAGTCTCACGCTTGCGCAAACGGTGCAGGATACCGCACAAAACGCCTTGCGCAACACCGACGACCGCAAGGTCAAGCCTGCGGGAGATTCCATTTATCTGATGTCCCATCTGACCATCCCCGCCATTCTCGTGGAATGCGGATTTCTTTCCAACGAAGACGAAAGAGAGCTTTTGAAAAGCGAAGACTATCAAAAGAAGCTCACACTTTGTCTCTATGCGGCGCTGCTCGAATATATCTCCGCTACAAACCAGCCGGATTGATACCAATATATAAAATAAGGATAAAATAAAGGATCACTTCAATGAAAAAAATTTTGCTCGCTCTTCTGTTTTCCGTTTTGCTCGTTTGCATGGTCTCCTGCAAAAACAAAAACGATTACAACCCTCAATTTACACTTGCTGACGGCTACGTGCTGAACGGCGACCGTATTTCAGCCACCGTCATCGGAGAAGGTACGCTTCGCGTACGTGATTTTCTGATCTCCTCCGACGCCATCACCATTTTCAAAGGCACGTCCTCCGATCAATATGTGCAAGGACTTGACGCCCAGATCCCTCTAACGTTCGGAAAAAACCGCATGGTCATCCGTTTCTCCGACGGCACGCACGAAAAGGAATACGACTTCGAGATCAACTGTATCGCCATTCAATCCTTCTCCATCCAAATCAATGATCCCAACAAAACGTACCATATCGGAGAAGAGTTTGACAAAAGCACGATCACCGTTCTCGCAATCGCGGAAGACGGATCGGAATTTGAAGTAAAGCATTATACGCCCGAATATGAATTCTCCTCGATCGGAAAAAACACGGTTGGCATCGAGCTTGACGGCTGGTATGAAAGCTTTTCCGTCATGGTAACGGAGGAATACCGACCAGTTCTGGACGCTTCCGGATTTGCAGACGACGTGTCCTATCATATCAGCGGAAACACCGCTACGTTGCTCAACGCGCAAAGCAAAGAGGGCTTTTTTGCAGTGCCCTCGTCCGTCATCGCAAACGGAGTTGAAATCCCCGTCACCGCCATCGCCGATAACGCCTTTTCTTCCTCCTGGATCACGGGCATTCTGATTCCCGAAAGCGTAAAAACCATCGGAAACGAAGCGTTTTCCGAATGTCTCGCTTTAGAATGGGTCGAAATGCCTTCCGAAATGACAAGCATCGGACACCGCGCATTCTACAAATGCGAAGCTCTGTATTCCATTGAAATTCCAGAGGGTATCACGGAATTGAAACCCGAGACCTTCCAAAATTGCAAATTGCTTGCGACCGTCATGCTTCCCTCTTCCTTGCAGACCATTTCCGATCGCGCATTCAAAAATTGCGAAGCTCTTTCGGGCGTTCACTTCCCATCTTCTCTGCAAACGATCGGTGACGAAGCGTTCCATTCCTGCAAAAATCTTTCCACAATCGTTGTGGAAAATCTGAACGCACTCGGCAATCGCGCCTTCGCGTACTGCGACGAGCTAAGCTATTTTTGTATCGGCAACGTCAAAATGATAGGAACGGGAATTTTGACCGAATCCAAAAAGGCTGCCGTTTACGCGCCTCAATCCAGCGCGATCCTCCAGAAGCTAAGCGCCGAAGGCGTGAAAACCGTCGATATTCGGGATGGCGAGCATTTCGTTGTGACGCTCCCCATCGAATTTGCCATCGAGCAGGACTACCCTTATCACGAAACGCTCATCCTCCATCTTTCCCAAGGAAAAATGGAAGCGCTGGACGATTATACCGTCACTTATCCGAAGGACGCTTGCGGCTATCTGGAAGCAACGATCACGGAAGGTGATTTCTCCCATACGTTCACCGTCTTCATCTCCTACACAGAGGAGGTAGCGCTGGATACGGACTCTCGCGGTGTCGTATATCACATCGATTCCATAACCGGCAAGGCAACTCTCGTGCAGGCTCCCGAATGGGTCAAACGAAGCAAGATCTATCAGCCGGAAACTGCGGGACTTTTCATCGTCCCCACAACGCTTCTGCGCGACGGCACGATGTACGTCGTCGTTTTCGTGGAAGACAATGCGTTTGAGCTGTCACAAAACGTCGAAAACGTCTTTGTTCCCGTTTTATATAAGGAATCCTAACCTATTTTCAGAATTTCTCTTGACATTTTTTTGTGAAAAGTCTATAATAAAATCATTAACGCACTACACTTTTGAGCCGTTTTCAACGGACGTTACTATAAAATCGAAGATGTTCAATCAGACAGGAGTTTCTTATGCAATCCATCGAAATCATCAAAACAACGACACCGAAACAAAAACCCGACGATTCGAAGCTCGGCTTCGGCAAGCATTTTACGGATCATATGTTCGTCATGGACTATTCTCCCGATCTCGGCTGGCACGACGCCAAGATCATCCCCTTCGGCAATCTGACGCTCCATCCCGCATCCACCGTTCTGCACTACGGCGCGGAGATTTTCGAAGGCTTGAAGGCGTACCGTACTCCCACAGGAGAGGTTCAGCTTTTCCGTCCCACAGAAAATATCGCAAGACTCAACAGCTCCGCAGACAGAATCTGCCTCCCCCCCGTCGATCCCGAATTCATTCTCGAAGCGCTCAAGAAATTCGTTGAAGTGGAAAAGGATTGGGTTCCCCATGCAGACGGCACCTCTCTCTATCTCCGTCCCTTCCTCTTCGGCAACGACGAAACGCTCGGCGTGCATACCATTCTCAACGCAAAATATATGGTGATCGCGTCTCCCGTCGGAAGCTACTATCCCGAAGGCATTAACCCCGTCAAGATCATGATCGAAACAAAGGACGTCCGCGCGGTTCGCGGCGGTACGGGCTATACCAAATGCGGCGGTAACTATGCGGCAAGCAACCGCGCAGGCGAGGTTGCGGAAAAGAAAGGCTTCTCTCAGGTTCTCTGGCTTGACGGCGTAGAACGCAAATATATCGAAGAGGTCGGCGCAATGAACGTTATGTTCAAGATCGACGGCACCGTCGTAACACCCAAGCTGACGGGCTCGATCCTCCCCGGCGTTACACGCAAATCCTGCATCCAGCTTCTCAAGGACAAGGGCATTCCCGTCGAAGAACGTCTTCTCTCCGTCGACGAGCTTCTCGAAGCGTTGGAAAACGGCAAGCTCGAGGAAGCGTGGGGCTGCGGTACCGCGGCGGTCGTTTCTCCGATCGGTCAGCTCTCCTACGGCGACAAGGATTATATCGTCAACAATTTCGAGATCGGCGAGACCACGCAGTATCTCTACGATACACTCACGAGCATTCAGTGGGGCAAAGCCGAAGATCCTTACGGTTGGACGGTCAAGATCTAATTTATAATTTCACAAAATCGGGAGCAAGGAATGCATTTCTCTTTGCTCCCTTTTCATTACGTAACGTCAATGGAGGATATTATGTTCCATCTTCTGCTCGCGCTCATCTATATATGCTTCATCAGTCTCGGTCTGCCCGACTCACTGCTCGGCTCCGCATGGCCCGTCATGCAGGAAACGCTGACCGTCCCCATGTCTTATGCGGGAATCATTTCCATCATCATGTCCGTCGGCACGATCATCTCCAGCTTCTTCAGCGACAGAATGGTCAGAAAATTCGGTCCCGGAAAGATCACCGCGTGCAGCATTTTTCTAACCGCGCTTGCGCTTTTCGGGTTTTCCGTCAGCACTCGATTTTGGATGCTGATCCTGTGGGCGATCCCTTACGGACTCGGCGCGGGCGGCGTGGACTCCGTGCTGAACAATTACGTCGCCCTGCACTATAAGGCGCAGCATATGAGCTGGCTTCACTGCTTCTGGGGTGTCGGCGCTTCGATCAGCCCCTATATCATGAGCTTCGCTCTCGTGAAGATCGAAAATTGGAACGCTGGCTATCTGATCGTTTCCGTGATACAGATGATCCTTTGCGCCTTCGTATTTTTCAGTCTCCCTTTATGGAAAAATACGGTCGCCGAAACGGAAAACGAACCGTCTATCGAGGAAAACAAGCCCTTGAAATTCAAGGAGATCCTTTCCATCACGGGCTCCGTTTCCTGTCTTCTGACCTTTTTCGGTTATTGCTCTCTTGAACTTTCCACATCCTTGTGGGCAAGCAGTTATCTCGTTGTGAACAAGGGAATTTCTCCCGAGATCGCCTCTGGCTTCGCAAGCCTTTTCTATATCGGTATCACGTCGGGCAGAGGCATTAACGGTTTTCTTGCCATGAAATTCAGCGACCGATTCTTGATCCGCACGGGATTTTTCATTATCACGGCAGGTATCGTCATGATCTTGCTTCCCTTGCCCTCCGTATGCGCATTGATCGGCTTTATCATCATCGGCCTCGGATGTGCGCCCATATATCCTTGTATTATCCATATGACACCCGATATTTTCGGCAGAGATAAGTCGCAAGCCATGATCGGCGTGCAAATGGCGTTCGCCTACATCGGTTTTTGCATTTCTCCCCCGCTCTTCGGCGTGATCGCGGAGCATATCACCATCTCCCTGCTCCCCTTCTATCTTTTGGTATTGCTCGCACTGATGGCAGGCTCGCATGAAATCATGGTCGTGCGAACGAAAAAATCCGCTTAACAAAAAATCCCTTTCCTTGCGGAAAGGGATTTTTACTTTTATTTCACCATTATTTTACGCATTTCATTCGGGAGGTGCAAAAGGATCTCTTTCTCGATCTTGCGTTCCGTGCGGATATCAAAGGTATAATCACTGCCGACGTTCTTGACCGCAAAATCCGTTTTACCGTAGTGGCTGTAGAAGCCCTTCACGGAAATCTCCTTGCCATCCGACAACCATTCGGGACAAGCGCCCGCGCAGATATGAACGTAATTCTCATCTTCAAAGAACAACGCTTCCGTCAGATATTGGCATACGGAAAGCGGCGTCCACAGATGCTGCTTATCACCGGATATTTTATCGGAATTCGGCTCTGCGCCGCGTTCCTCGCACCAGGTCACGAAGGGGGAAGCGTGATTCAGCGAGGGATAGAGATACTTCCGCGCTTCCGCATACATTCCCATGCGGAGATATGCGCGCGCAATATTGCTGAGCGCCATCGCCACCCAAAGTCCTTCCTTCATCCAACCCATACCGACGGGCAAGCCGCCCTCACTGACCTTTTTATTTTCAAGATAACGAACCGTATCCTCGATCATGGGATCATTGCCCGAAATCAAATTTCCGGGGAACACGGAATACAGACAGCCGTACATAGAGGTAATGGGCGCGTTGGCGATCGGGGGCACGATACGATACCCGTCAATTTCGTACAGATTCTCCTTCATGGAAGCGATCAACGCCTCCTTCGCTTCTTCATAAACTTGAGTCAGAAGCGCGATATCCTCCATTTTTCCGAGGATCTTCGCCGCCTCCAGCACCTGACCGTCCGCGGCAACGGAAAGACAGTTATGCGGATAGAACACACCGTAATAGTCCCCGTTATTCATCATGCCGCAATCGCCCATGCCACGCGGCATAAGCCCTCTTTCTGCCGAAACCGCCGAATGCTTCGTTGAATTTCTCGCCTTGTAATTAAACATTGTCGAGGCGTACATTTGCGGATACATTTTTTCCAAAAACGCGCGGTCACGCGTAATATAATAATGCTCCATCACGGAATTGGTTTTATTAAAGATCAAAGCCCAGACCTCATGCTCCCAGCCCTTGCTCGTTACCCAACAACCATCCTCATCCTGACCGCCCCAATACGTCGGATAATCCTCACACGACTCTTTGCCGTAACCGACAGTCTCCAGCAGAATCGCGGACTCCAATGATTCCCCGCTGTTTGCCGATCTGTAAAATCTCGTTCCGCAGGAAATGCCCGAATGATCTCCGATCTTTTCACGCATGACGAAAAGATCGGCAATACAAGCGCGATAGCAATGCATGAGAGCCTCGTCATCGATCTGAATTTCCGTTCCGCGATCAAGAAGCGCCGTCCATTCCTCAAGCGCCTCCCGCATTTCTCTTTCGAAATCCATGCGATCGATCTCGGAAAGATCCGCGAAGAACATTTCGTACGGCATGAAAAGATATCCCGTCTTTCTCTCACCCGCAGCAAGCGCGTAACGGGAGGTGATCTTCTTCATGGAGTTCGGCTTGATACCGAAAGCTTCGTTTGCCATCGGAGGCTTATCCTCGTCGGTCATATTATTTTTATATATCGGATAGCTGTCCGCGCCGTATGCGCAAACGAGAAGTCTGTCCGCTCTGCCATCGTTCATCGTCATCAGAACGTGATTGTGAACGCCGTCGATCCACCCTTTATTACTGATGACCCAACCGGAAGTATGCGCCGTCTGAACGAAAACCTCTTCTTCCGTGTCCCCGCCGTTGACGATCTCCGTCTTAACGACAACGCCTCGACCGCACGCGACCGCGGATATGAAAAAGGAGATCTCGCCGTCCTTTCCCTGCGCGTACAGATATGGCGCTCCGCTCGGATGTCTGTACCATTTCTCCAAAGAGGATGCTTTTCCCCCAACAGATACGTTCATCACGATCTGCACGTCCTGCTTCAATATCGTCCATGAAAGCGGATGGATATTCCGCAAGGAATTGGTAGCATACCAAAACTTGATTCCGCTTTCGGAAACGTCAGCCACAAATTTTTCGCTCGCAGACGGGCGCGACAGCGTCAACGTATGCGGCGCATGAAAAGAATAGTGAAAATCAACGGTCTTGTTCTTCATAGAGCGCTCCTGTTTATATCACAAATTTGAGAAACATCCCATATAAAAATATTCCTTCATCTATTTTATATAATAAAACAGAGTTTTTGTCAAGTAAATATGGGTGTATTTATGGACATTTGTGAAAAATTCCGCACCAGTTTTGATCCCCTGCTTTGTGCGGACATGGAAGAAAAAAAGAAGCAGACACATCTGCTCTGCATTCTTAGCGGAGAAAACACGAACACCACCATTAAAATTTCTTTGGTGGTGTTTTTCTATCGGTGGTCGATCTCCAAAGCCTCCCTCTGAGAGGGAGGGGGACCGCGATAGCGGTGGAAGGAGCCTGCGTGACTTGGAGTTTAGATTGACCTCATTGTAACGCGCTCTCCCTCAGTCGCCTTAGGCGCCAGCTCCCTCCCGGAGGGAGCCTTTGCTACATCGTTTTCCCCTGCGGATAGTGGTTCGGGCTTCTGCCCGATGGTGCGAGGACTGCCGCGCGCTATGCTTGCCCCGGACGTGATCATCGGAAAACGCAAAAATTCAACTCGAGTTAGAAATTTTCTCTCCAAATGAGTTATTGTTTTTGCTGGCAAATGTGCTATAATATTATCAGGATAAGCGCTGATCCAAAATATTTTGGAGGAAGAACAATGATTAAACTTGGAGAAAAAATCAAATCGTTAAGAAAGCAGAAAAATATATCCCAAGAGGTTTTTGCCAACTATCTCGGAGTATCCTTTCAAGCCGTTTCGAAATGGGAAAACGGAAATACAATGCCCGACGTGACTTTGATTCCCGCGATTGCTTCATTTTTCGGTGTTTCTACCGATGAGCTTTTTGATTTCAATTTATTTGAGATGGAAAAGCAGGTAGAGGCTATTTGCCACGAATCATGGAAATACCGCGCGAGCGATTCTGAAAAGGCCGAGCGTATTTTGCGTGACGGGTTGCAGAGATTTCCGGGCAACGATATTATTTTGAATAATTTGCTCTATACGTTGGATTATAAAACAAGGGCAGACGAGGTTATTACCCTCTGCAAATCGCTCATTGAATCAACAAAAGACGATTCGGTGAAATATGATGCCTGCCGCATTTTGGCAACCTGCTATAAAGAGAATGGACAAAATGATTTGGTTAAACCTACTCTTGAGCTTATACCGGAGATCTATTTTACAAAGCTTGAGCTTATGGCATCCTTGTTGGATGGCGAGGACAGCTACGAGGCAGCACAAAAGCAAAAAAACATTTCTGCCGAAGACTTGATAGATATGTTAATTGTTGCAGGAAAACATTTGAAAGCCCACGGGGAGAATGAAAAGGCAAATTCCCAACTCAGAATTGCTCAGAAGATAATCGAGGCATTTGCCGATGATTTCGTTGAAGACAAATGGTTCCACTCAACCGTGTATGAATACACCGAAGAACAACGAAAAGAACTTGAACAGCTATTGAGCGAATAATCTCTCGCCCCGCCTCGCGCGGGGCTTTTTCTTTGCTTTCTGCATATCAAAAAGCCACCACAAAAAACGTGGTGGCTCATTTCAATTTACCGCTTATTTTGCACGCCCTCGTGTCTGCTTCTCTTTTTCTTGGTGACCCGGACGGGAATCGGTCGCCTCGCTCGACGCTCGTTGGTCGCCGCGGTTCTGACAGCCATTTAGGCTGTCATTCATTACCGCTTTCTTCGATTCCCTGCTTTGTGCAAGCAAAAAAAGAGAAAAATCCGAATGTAGTTCGGATTTTTCTCTTTTGGTGACCCGGACGGGAATCGAACCCGTGTTCCCGCCGTGAAAGGGCGGTGTCGTAGCCGCTTGACCACCGGGCCATTAGATTACTTTACAAGAATATCACAAAAAAATGGATTTGTCAATAGAAAAACGAAAATTTTTCGAAATTTTTTTAAATTATTGGGAGCAATCACTGTTTTTTTTCGAAAACATATTGACAAAGAGACTTTTTCATGTTATACTCTGTAAAGCTGTGAACTTTACAGAATGTGTTACCGGAGGCAAAGGATGTTTGTGAAAGACCTTCGACTGATCATGCTTTTCGATTTTTACGGTGAACTTCTTACCGAAACACAGAAAACCATGTTTGACTATTATTATAATGATGATCTCTCTCTTTCCGAGATTGCTGAAAATACGGGAATCACCCGTCAAGGCGTACGCGACAGCATCAAGCGCGCCGAAGAAACGCTGCAAACCTATGAAAAGAAGCTCGGACTCGCAGACAGATTTCATCGGATCGGACAAAAATCCGAGGAAGCGGAATCGCTTCTGCATTCACTGAAAAACAAGTATCCCGAAGCAACGACGGATCTTGATCACGTTGTCGAGCTTCTGGGAGCAATCGCTCGATAAACCTCACAAAAGCGGTGTCCCCGCAGAAAAGGAGGAAGCATATGTTTGAAAATTTACAAGAAAAACTTGCAGGTGCCTTCAAGAAATTCAAAAACAAAGGCTCTTTGACGGAAAAGGACGTTAAAGAAGGTATGCGCGCCGTTAAGCTCGCCCTTCTCGAAGCAGACGTAAACTTCAAGGTCGTTCGTGAATTCGTCAGCAAGGTAACCGAAAGAGCCGTCGGCTCCGAGGTATTGGAAAGCCTTATGCCCGCGCAGCAGGTTGTCAAGATCGTTAACGAAGAATTGACGGCATTGATGGGCGGCACACAAGCTAAATTACAAATCGATTCCAAACCGCCCACAGTTATTATGATGGTCGGTTTGCAGGGCGCAGGTAAAACCACCCACACCGGTAAGCTTGCTGCCATGATGAAAAAACAGGGAAAGAATCCCATTTTGGTTGCCTGCGACGTATATCGTCCCGCCGCAATCAAGCAGCTTCAGATCGTCGGCGAAAAGGTCGGTGTTCCCGTCTACGCCGAAAGCGAAAAGCACAGTCCCGTCAAGATCGCGAAAAACGGTCTTGCTCACGCGATCAAAAACGGTCACGATATGGTATTCATCGATACGGCAGGCCGTTTGCAGATCGACGAAGAAATGATGGAAGAGCTCGTCGAGATCAAGGCAGAGGTCAAGCCCATCGAAATCCTCCTCACCATCGACGCGATGGCAGGTCAGGACGCGGTCAACGTTGCAACCACGTTCAACGAAATGTTGGATATCACGGGCGTTATCGTCACCAAGCTTGACGGTGATACCAGAGGCGGTGCGGCGCTCTCCGTAAAATACGTAACAGGTAAGCCTATCAAGTTTATCGGTACCGGCGAAAAGATGGACGCGATCGAGCCCTTCTACCCCGACCGTATGGCTTCCAGAATTCTCGGCATGGGCGATATGCTCTCTCTGATCGAAAAGGCAGAACAGAATTTCGATATGAAAAAAGCCGCTGAGCTCGAAGAAAAGCTTCGCAAATCCCGCTTCACTCTGACCGATTACCTCGATCAGATGGCGCAGCTCAAAAATATGGGATCGCTCGAATCCCTGCTCGGTATGATGCCCGGCGTTTCTCCCTCTGCTCTCAAGGATGCGAACTTTGATGAAAACATCATCAAAAAGACGGAAGCAATCATTCTTTCCATGACACCCGCAGAACGCGAAAAGCCCGAGCTCATCAACTATTCCCGCAAAATGCGTATCGCAAAAGGCTCCGGATCCACGATCGAGGATGTCAACAGACTTCTCAAGCAGTTTGATCAGACCAACAAGCTGATGAAACAATTCGCCGGTCCCAAGGGCGCAAAGAAACTCGCCAAATTCGGCGGCGGCAAAATGCCGTTTTAAAAACGTTAATCATTCAGCGGCTTCATCCGTCTGAACAATTATATCAAAATTTTAAACTATTTATTTTATTTGGAGGAAAATCAAATGTCCGTTAAAATCAGACTTAAAAGAATCGGTGCTAAGAAAGCTCCCTTTTACCGCGTAGTTGTTGCTGACTCCCGTTACCCCCGTGACGGCCGTTTCATCGAAGAAATCGGTTACTACAACCCCCTCACCAACCCCGTTGAAATCAAGATCGACTCTGAAAAAGCAAACAAGTGGATCTCTAATGGTGCTCAGCCCACTGAAACCGTTAAGAGCTTGCTCAAAAAAGCCGGCATCACAGAATAATTCGGTGAGAGACGCAGCATGACCGATCTCAAGGGTACTCTCGCCAACATTGCGAGAGCGATTGTTGACAGTCCCGAGGACGTTGTTGTTACCGTTACGGAAGAAACCGAAAGCAGCATGAGCCTGAAGCTTTCCGTTGCCACCGGCGATATGGGTAAAGTAATCGGCAAACACGGCAAGATCGCAAAAGCGATCCGCCAGTTGATGAAGGCTGCCGCAAACGGTACAGGCAAGAAAGTTACAATCGATATCGAATAATCATACCTCTCATCAAACGGAGCGTATGCAAAGCCAAAAAAAAGAAGACCGACGTGCAACAACGTCGGTCTTATTTTTTCTTCCAATAAAAAGAATCATTTGAAATCCGTATATCTTTGTGTCAGAATATTCGTATATTGATCTCCCGCAACAAGAATATGCGCCAGTAGCGGAATCTCAAGCATATGAAAAGATTTCTGGATCTCGTATGTGGTAGACAAATCCTCCGGAGAAGGAATCGCAAGTCCGGACGGATGATTATGCGCAAGAACCACCATCGACGCATTTCTCGTGCATACGATCTCAACCATCTTTCGCATACTGATATTGGCAGAGTTCACGGAGCCCTCGTGAATCTTTACACATTCAATGATATTGAATTTATTATCCAACAAAAGCAAGAACACCGTCTCCACTTGAATCCCGATATATCTGCTGACGAAATAATTTCCCCAAGCGTCGATATCCGCAAAGGATTGACTCACTTTATTTTTTTCCATAGAATATATTCTTGCAAGTGCGGGGATCATTTTAATCAAAGTAGCGGAATGTTCCTTTATACCCGGCACCGTCAGAAGATCCTGAAACGAAGCATCGAAAACCTTTTCCAATGAGCCGAAACGGTTGATCAGCGTGTGAGCCAATTCGTTCGTATCTTTTTGGGGAATCGCATAAAAAAGAAGCAATTCCAAAACGTTATGCGGCTCAAAATGATCCAAGCCCTCCGTAAGAAATCTATTTTTCACACGACTTCTGTGATCTTTATGCATAAATAACTCCTTTTACATTATGTCGCTGACAACAGTATAGCATAAAACTTCTTATTTGACAAGATATAAATCAAGACTATATCAAATAACGTCATATGAGTCTTGAAAAGTCATCAAATCCATGTTATAATTGGTTATAACACTCTGAAACGGAGATTTCGGTAATGAAAAAAAACTTCAAAAAAATACAGGCTTATTTCCCCATATGGTCCGTCGTGCTTTTCGGCGTCTTTTTTGTCTCCCTGATCATCAACAGCATGATCAAAACAAATCCGATATTTGCAAACACCATGCACAAAACGGTCGGCGCCGCCATACGCGCAATCATGTCCACACTCACGTCGTGGATCCCCTTCTCTTTGGCAGAGGTATTGCTGATCCTCTCCCCCGTCATTCTGTTTTTCATCTGTTTTTTCATGGTGCGCCGCTTGCGTCGCTCATTGGTTTCGGGAATTCGTTATTTCGTCGGATTCCTCTCGATCATATCTCTCGTGTTCACCATACTCGTATTCGGCTATAACGCCAGCTTCTACGGCGAAAGCTTGGAAGAAAAGGTCGGTATCGAAAGAGAGGATCTTTCCGCCGAGCAATTGTACGAAACGGCGATTCTGCTCATCGATGCCATTCGGGAGGATCTCCCTTACGTCAACTATCCGGAGGGCACGTATTCGGAAATGACCTTCTCATACGCCGAGATGAATGAAAAGCTCAACGGAGCATACCGTACGCTCTGTGAAAATTACCCCTCGTTCCAGAACATCTATTCCAATACCAAACCCGTCATGCTCAGCGAGCCGTGGACGTATACGCATATTTCCGGTATGTACACCTTCTTCACCGGTGAAGCAAACGTAAATGTCAATTATCCCGACTTCATCGTGATCAGCTCCGCGGCACACGAAATGGCGCACCAACGAGGCATTGGAAAGGAAGACGAAGCGAATTTCATCGCTTTTCTCGTTTGCTCTCTCAGCGACGATCCCTATATCCGCTACTGCGGATACGCAGACGTTCTGAACGATCTGATGAGCAAGCTCTCTTCGGCAAGTCCCGAGCTATACAAAAAGGCTCGGAATTATATGCCGCAGGAACTCAAAAATGAATATACGGCATATTCCGTATTCTTCGACAAATACCGCGAAAATGTTGCCGCAAACGTTTCCACCACCGTCAACAACGCTTATATCACCTCGCACAATCAACCGCAGGGCGTAAAAAGCTACGGCTTGGTCGTGGATCTCGTTGCCGCATATATGCTGAACGAAAAATAAATTTCTTCGAGCTCCCATTTTTCGCATTCCGATCTCACAAAAACCATCTTTTATCATATACTAAAGCAGATAACGTTCCCATCGCAGCTTTCAAGGGACAAACTAAAAAATTTCAAAAAAATTTCATAAAGTTATTGGAATTTTCATGAGGATATGCTATACTTTAGTTATGAAAATTGGGAATTTTGTCATGATGTTCTTTTCATCATGTTTTTATATCGTTTTATGAGGAACCCTCCTCCGCTTTTTGAAAAAAACGCCTCTCCGGCAAGAATGGGAGTTTATTTATGGAAAAGATTATTGTGGACGGCGGAATCCCGCTGTCCGGAAAGGTTGAGATCAGCGGTATGAAAAACTCCGCTGTCGCTATCATATTCGCAACTGTACTTTCAAACGACGTTTGTTTAATTGATAATTTACCGGATATCAGCGACGTTGCCGGTTGCTTTTCGATTCTGGAAAGCATTGGCGTAAAAATCACGACCATTTCCAAAGACACCGTGGAAATCGATACCCGTCACATCCATTCCACCGAAGCACAATCCGATCTGGTACGAAAGATGCGCGCTTCTTACTACCTTGCCGGCGCACTGCTCGGCAGATTCGGCCGCGCAAAAGTCGGTTTGCCCGGCGGTTGCGATTTCGGCGTAAGACCCATCGACCTCCACGTAAAAGCGTTTGAGAAATTGGGTGCCGTCGTTGACACCGATCACGGCTGTATTGACGCTACCACCGATCCCGCTCACGGACTTTGCGGTAAAAATATCTACTTTGACCGTTGTGTGTCCGTCGGAGCAACGATCAACGCGATCTTCGCTGCAGTTCTTGCGAAAGGCACCACCATTATTGAAAATCCGGCAAGAGAACCTCACGTGGTTGACGTTGCAAACTTTCTGAATGCTTGCGGAGCGGATATCCGCGGCGCAGGTACCAGCGTCATCAAGATCAACGGCGTGGAAAAGCTCCACGGTTGCGAATACTCGATCATTCCCGATATGATCGAAGCGGGTACGTTTATGGTAGCCGCCGCCGCAACGAAGGGTGATCTGTACATAGACAACGTGATTCCCAAGCATTTGGAATCGATCACCTCGAAGCTGATCGACATGGGCGTCACCGTAGAAGAATTCGACGAAGCCGTTCGTGTTTCTTACGAAGGCACGTTGGATGCCATTCATATCAAAACGCTTCCCTATCCCGGTTTCCCGACGGATATGCACCCGCAGATGTCCGTTCTGCTTTGTCTGGCAGACGGAGAGAGCGTAATGTTCGAAACGATCTGGAACAACCGCTTCCGTTACGTTGACGAGCTTCGTAAAATGGGCGCAAACATCGAGGTCGAGGAACAAACAGCCATCTTTGAAGGCAATACCGTCTTCAAGCCTGCTGTCGTAAAATCCTGCGATCTCCGCGCGGGCGCCGCAATGGTCGTCGCCGCATTGGCAACCGAAGGACAAACGACGATCGAGGACATCCAATATATTGAACGAGGCTACGTCAATATCGTCGAAAAAATCCGCGCCATCGGCGGTCGCATCCAAAAGGTCAATTTTCCGGACTGAAATCAGAAAGGAAGCATTCTATGAAAAACGAATATAAGATCACCCGAGAGCTGATGATGTCATGGTCAAAAAGTATCGTCGGCGCCTCCACCATCGTTGTCTCAATTATGTATTCCATCTTTATCCTCCTCTCCGCCGGTTTTTTGGTTCTTCTGGCACTGATCCGCTCAAACGATTGGACGCTTTGGTTGATATGGCTCGCCGTTCTTCTTTTTTCCGCGTACAGACTATTCTTTTTGCGATATTATTTCTTCGCCAAAAGATATAAAATTCTGTCGAAAACATACGGCGTTTCCGAATGGATCCGAACGACCGAGTTCAAGGATGACGAAATCGTTCTGACTGATCATAATTCCGTCTGCAAACTCAAATACGAAAACATCCGACGTATCAACGAAAGCGGAAACAACGTGATCATCTATTTTAATGATAATCTCACCACCCGTCTTTACAAGGATGCTTTTGTGGAAGGCACGTGGGAGGATTGCAAAGCAAAAATCAATTCTCTTCGCAAATAATAAACAAAAAAAATTTGGCGCACCCGCTTCGTCGCGGGCGCGCCTTCTTTTTCTCTTATTTGCTTACGGCAAGCTTTTTCACAAATTCAGTAATCTCGTTGCCGACCGCGGTGATCTCATCTTCAAATTCCTTCGGTGTCATACGCAAAATTCCGGAGAGAACGGCGGAATTTTGCAACAATCTGTCTGCCGTCACCACGCGGATCGCGTAATTGGGTCCCAGCTCGCTCATCATGATCTCAATATATGTGTCCGCTGTTTGATCCTGCTTGGTAAAGACGACGCGCAAACCGTCTTTTTCAAAATTCGATCCCTTACCGTCCTTCACAAGATACGCGTCAAAGACGAGAACGACCTCCGTTTTTGTATACGCCGTATAATTTTCAAGTAGGTCGATCAGATTTTTCCGCGCCTCCTCCAGATTCACCTTCGCGATCTTTGCCAAACGTTCCCATGCGTAGATCACGTTATACCCGTCGATGATCACCAATTTTTTCTGTGGCTTGATTTCTTTCTTTTTGTTTGCTTTTTCGCTCTTCCCTGCCACGATGATTTTCGGCTCGGTGTAACGCTTTCTTCTGATCGGACCAAACTCACGGAGCATGATCGCTTCCAATTCCTCGTCGCTCAAACTATATTTGTTCACAAGCGTCGAGACCTTCGGAATGATCGGAACGGAATCCTCCGTCAACTCCACGTCCAAATGCTTATAGCTCTCCACCTCTTGCCAAGGCACGACGAAGCCTGCGCCCTGCGCGCAAAATACGGAATGCGGCGGATTCTCGAGATCCGCTTCGGGATCGTATCCTGCGTTTTTCAAAATTTCCTCTGCGTTATGGCAAGGCTCGTATCCATCTGACGTGCAGAACAATCTTCCTCTTCCTTTTGTAAACGCGATCACCTCGCGCATATAGCCGTGAAGCTCTGAAACGGGCGCTCTTCCCTTAATACAGGTAAATGCGCCGTCCGCATTTTCGATCTCAAAATCCGCCGATTTCGTTTGCAGATCCGCCATCGCGCGTCCTACCGTCTCACTCGGAACCTCCAGACGAAAGCTGTAATACGGCTCAAGCAAGGTGCAACCCGCTCGCATAAGCCCATGTCGGACTGCGCGCCACGTCGCTTCACGGAAATCTCCGCCTTCCGTATGCTTCAAATGCGCTTTTCCTGCAACGAGGGTAATTTTCGTATCGGTCAGAGAAGCACCGATCATCACACCCTTGTGATCCTTTTCATATAAATGAGAAAGAATGAGTCTTTGCCAGTTCATATCCAGACTGTTCTCGGAAAGGCGCGTGTCAAAAACAAGCCCCGTGCCCTTCGGTTGCGGCTCCAAAAGCAGTTGAACCTCCGCATAATGTCGGAGAGGCTCAAAATGCCCGATACCAATCGTTTTTTCGGCAACCTTCTCTTTGTAGAGAATTTTTCCCGTATCCATTTCACAACGAACGCCCAAGCGTTCCCAGATCATTCTTTTCAGCAGATCGATCTGTATTTCGCCCATCAATCCCGCTTCGATCTGTCGGAGAGATTCGTTCCAATACAAATGCAAAGAAGGCTCTTCCTCCTCCAGCTCCTTCAGCTTCGGGAAATAAAGGTTCACATCGCATTCGGGAGGTAGCTGGATACAATAGGAAAGCGCCGGCTCAAGAATCGGCTTACCGCCGTCACTCTCCGCGCCAAGTCCCTGCCCGATATAAGTCGACGAAAGACCAAGAACCGCGCAGATCTCTCCCGCCGAAACGGAATCGGTCTGTTCGAATTTGTCTCCGGAATATAAGCGGATCTGACTGATCTTCTCCGTATATTGTTTTCCGTTTGCGCCGATATAAGAGATCTCGTCTCTTGCGGAAAGCGTACCGCCCGTGACTTTCATATAGGTAAGCCTTGCGGAATCCAATCTCGCAATTTTATAAACCCTGGCGGCAAACTTCTTTTCCTCGTAAACGGGAACGAGCGTATAGCGTTCTATCGTTTCAAGAAGGAAATCTACACCCGACAATTTCAGCGCCGAGCCGAAAATGCAGGGGAACAATCTTCTTTCACTGATCAGAGATGCGATTTCACCGTCCTCGATCGGAATCTCCGAAAGGAAGCTTTCCAGAAAATCCTCGTGAACGAGCGCCAGCTTTTCATCCAGCTCACTCTTCGTCTGATTATCCGCGAATGCGATACAATACGGGGAAAGCGCCTTCGCGATCTGCTCCTCCATCTCGTCACGAAGATGAATGGCAATATCGGTCTTATTCCCGAAAATAAAGGTCGGCACACCGTAAAACTCCAAAAGCTGCCAAAGCGTGCGCGTATGATTCTGTACGCCGTCCGTCGCACTAACGACCAGAATTGCGTAGTCCAAAAGCGCAAGCGTTCTTTCCGTTTCCGCGGAAAAGTCTACGTGACCGGGAGTATCCAGCAAAACGAACTCGCAATCCTTCCCCGAAAAGCGCGCTTGCTTGGAAAAGATCGTGATACCTCTTTCTCTTTCCACGGCGTTGGTATCCAGATATGTATTTTTATGATCGACGCGTCCAAGCTTGCGGATCTTGCCGGATTGATAGAGCAACGCTTCCGAAAGCGTCGTTTTTCCTGCATCGACGTGAGCCAGAATGCCGATGATCAATTTCTTTTTCATGCGGTATCTCCTTACCGTAATTTTTTCAATCTCATTATATCAAAAAAACGGCAGAGAAACAATATCCCCGCCGTTTTTTCAATAAATTATATCACGTCTTTTCTTTTTCGGAACCCATCCGCTTCAAGCACTCGGTGAATATTTCTGTTTCGTTGCGGCAATCTTCTGCGCGTCCGCCTGCTCCGCGGGATACCAGCCCTTCGCACTCATTTCGTTATAAATGCGATTCTGCATACAAAGCATCTCGTCAAGCGCGCATTTGAAAGCACCGTGTACGTTCGGAGTCGCGGATTCGATCGTGCCGTGCATCATCAAATCGCACATACCCTTTACGTTACCCAGAACGGTCGACATCATCACTTTATCATCCATCTTCGTTTCCTCCTTATTCGTTGAGTAAGGAATAAAATTTTGCGTACAATACGCTCTGCTTTGCGGATAGATCCGAAAGCAAATTTTTAAGTGCGGGATCCTGCACCTGATTTGAAAAATCGGCACAGCATTTTTTGCTTTCCTCCGTGTGACCAAGCGCGTCCTCAATATAAAGAAGCTCTTTGGGGGACATAACATCACCGTTCCTTTCCCGAGATCGAAATCCTCCGATCTCACGCAAATATTGAACTTTTGAATTTTCCGAAATACTTCTTTCAGAATACTTTCATTATGCACTTTCGGGATCGGTTTTATTCAGTGAAATAAAAAAACGCGCAAAAGGCTCCTTCTCATAAGGAAGTTCTATCTCCTTGCAGGGACAGGCGTAGCGAAGCGGCACGAGCGCAATGAATGACATGCCAGTGGCATGTCAGAACGCGAGTGTGACCGAGCCGCAGCGAGACCCTCGACGGTCCAAAAAGGCATAATTGCTCCGCAGAAAACAAATAGATAACCCCGACAGATAAAAAAGTCTGTCGGGGGATTTCTATCTAAAAAAACGGTAATTATCCTAATTTATAGGTGTTCAAAGACCAATTATGTCCACAAATATTTTTCTTTGCCTTTATGAAATCTTGAATTGCGGTAGCCTTTTCTGCATAATAAGAACTACAAATTATATCCCCATCTTTGTTATATCCGAAAAAGCGATATACAGAATTAATGTTTAAGATTTCTCCAACCAATTCTACTTCTTGTATTCTGGGTTCACAATCGGGCTTTGAAAACGGTTTACCTTCGCTCATTGCTTCTTTCATTACCGTGGTAGCGTCATCTTTAGTTTGAAAAGTACCTATAAGAGACTCTGCCCGATATTTTTTGCCACATTCTTCCTCGGTTCTACTAATATACAAATCATACAGAAAATTCATATGTTTCCCCTTTTCATATTTTATCGCCAGTTTCGCCTTTGTTTTACAAAGGCTTCGGGCTTAGCCCATACCCCTATTCTTCTGTGTATAATTCGTCGTAGTACCAACGTATAGGGTTCTCATAAATATATTTATATATTTCGTTGTAGTCGTCCCGATTGCGTATAACGTGATCATAAAACGATCTTTGCCATATTTGTTTATCAAAGGGCGGTAATATTCCGTCCTTTACCATTTTAACATATTCTACAGTTGAATATCGCTTGAATGCTTGGACAATTTCCGAGATCGTAGGGGCGGATTCCAGATCCGCCCGCGATACCGTAATGATCGCATGAAAATGATTTGGCATAACAACATATATTGGGGAATCAACTCCGTCATATCGCTGTATAGTTTCAAGGAAGGTTCTTTCAACCATTCGGGCGGATATGGAATCCGCCCCTACGGGTGCAAACAACATTTTTCGATCTTTTGTACATATTGTTATGAAATAAGCCCCGGATGAGCTATAATCAAAATTTTGCAATCGCAATCTTTTTCTTTTCGGCAATTCTTTTTCATTATCCATTATCATCACCCATCCCATTATATCACAAATCGGCAGAGAAAGAAAGAGTGATATTCCGACCTTGTCGGAGTGATATTCCGTCCCAATGATTTTATTGTGTCACCTGCATCAGGTCGATGCCCGTAACCTTGCCGTCCTCGATCTTGAAGGTCACTCGGTTCTTTCCCGATCGATAGTACCAGCGGCTACCGTCGTCCTGAAGGGTATCTCCGTAAGCCTCCTTGACCTTCTCTTGGCTATCTCCGATACAGATTCCCTTCTCGGTTGCCACCAAGTCGTCCGTGAGTGTGATCTGGTCGATCACCGCCCCGTCCTTCGACTCCAGCACGTAGAGGACCAGCGAGGAATAATCATA
>JAZRLQ010000046.1:0-3752 GCA_045646925.1 Eubacteriales bacterium | reverse complement strand
GTTCAATTTTCAAGGACCGTTGTTTTTGCCGCTCTTCCGTCGAGCGCTCATGTAGTATATCATATACGTTTTCATTTGTCAATACCTTTTTTAAAAGTTTTTCATATTTTTTCAAACTTTTTTCACCCTTTTTCATTTGATTTCACTTGCATATATATTTTGTTTCGCATATATGCAAAACAAACCCTTTTCTCCACTTTTCTTTCTCATTTTCTTTTCGTCTTTTTTGATTTTAACCCTTTTTTGCCCGATTTTCTTAAAAAAATTTTTGAAATTTCTTGAAAAGTTTTTTGAATTTGTTTTTAAAAAAGAGACAGCGGAACAGAAATTCCGCTGTCTTCAAAGCAAATATACAAATCAAATTCTCTTACAATTTTCGGGAGCCTTGCAAATGATCTCAAATTCGCCGTCATCTTTTTTCTTCCATTCGACGTAAATTCTGCCGTAAGGCGTCGGAACAGAGCCTTTGGCAAAATCCAAGCCTGAAGTTTTCGGCGCAACGGTAAATTCCGTATAGCCCGCTTTAACGGGTTGAACACCGAGAACCTCTGTCATCAAAAAGATCGCCGGAGAAGCCGACCATGCGTGCGCAACGCTTCTGGTCCAATCCTTGCCGCTCTTGAACGTCTCAATGCAGGTGGTCAGACCGCTTTCCAAAAGATTTGCCCAATCGCGTCGTTGCGCAAGGATCGCCAGATCCTCTCTGCCAAACTTATAAAGCGCTTTCAGAGCAAAATACAAGAAAAACGGAGAACCGATATGCACGTAGCCGCCGGGCGCCTCTTCTTCGGAAGGATCGCCTGTCGTGCGATTCGCAGGCGTACCCGAAACGTAAATACCGGATCCCATATTATCCTCCAGCCAACGCAATGTATCCGCTCTTCTTCCCTCCGGAACGCAACCGTAGATCAAAGCCAAGGTATTGCTCTGAACGCCGATACGCCCCTTTTTCAGATATTCCTCGTAGGAAACCTTCGGCATTTTTCTCATATCCATGTACTCGCAATATCTTTCGTATGCGTAGGGGTCGCGAACCGTATCGACATAGCCTTTTCTGACGTCATCCCAGCAATACGCATTGACGGCATCGCGATAAGCGGTCGCTTTCTCGTTATAATATACGGAAAGCGCCAATTCTCCGAGAATCCCCGCCATTTCAGCCGCTCTTCTGTAGCAGTGAGAAAGCATGACGTTGTTACCCGTCACTTCGCCATAAAAATCGAGGTCATTGTTTGCCCATTCAAGCAGATTCCAAGCGCCCTGCATATCAAAGAGCCCACGGGAATCCGTCATTTTTTCACAACGAGCAAGCGTTTCCTTCACCGCTCCGAAAAGCTCCGCCAGAAATTCCCGATCGCCCGTATATTTATAATGATCGTAAACCTGCAACAGCCACATAAACGACCAAACGGGAATGCAGCCCTCGGGATAGGTCGGGAAGCAAGCGCACGGCAAATACAGATGATTGACGTATCTCGGATTTTTGGTTCTGTAATTCAACCACAAGCCGTCTTCAATAGATTGCGCGATCAGCTTCAGATATTGTTTATCGTATTCAAACGCGCCGAAATTCAGAAGGTTGACGGTTGCCGTTACTCTTCCGTCTCCCGTCCACGCATTTTGCTCATATCCGGGACAATCGACGTAAAGATCAAGCGAGCAGACCTCCGCCGTGCGTATGCACATCTGATAAACGCGGTTGATCATTTCGTCCGAGCAGGAGAAATCCGCGCCCGTCATCGGATAACGAGTCTCAATAACATGGATATCCTTCAGAACGACGTCCGCGTCGTGTCCGTAAACATAAGCGGAAAGGTAGCGGAAGCCTCTGAGTCGGCGCGAAATATAGGATTGCAAGCCTTCCTTGCAAACGTATCGCAAGGTCTCCGCTTTCCGCATATGCTTGATACCGTTATCGGTAATCATTTCGAAGCTATGCATTTCAATGATCGCGCCATCGGGAGCTTCGAGCTCAAAAGCAAATTTTCCGACCTGCTCTTCGCCAAAATCCAAAACGAAATTCACCATCTTCTGTTGCGGAGATATGCGAACGCAGGTGTTTTCCGCGCAAACGGAATTCAATCCATCCACGAGCGCCGTACCATCCGTCCGCGCGATCCTTTCATCGTTCAGAATACGCGTTTCCGCAAAACCGTTTGCGGGTATTTCATGCGCTCTCGTCAAAATATCAAACAAAACGGAATCGGGGATATCGTAATGCGCGGGAACCAACGCCGTCTTGACCTCCTCGGGAACCTCGTCAAAGGAAGCGCAGGCAAGGAGCATATTCGCCTTTTCTTCTACGGCGACGTTGACCTTCGGCTGATTCCAAGGATAGCGTGTGGGAGGAGTTGCAATCAAATAGGAAGCAAAGGGCGCTGCTTCGTCGATCGGCGATACAAAGGAAAGCTCGCCTTCCGTTCGGATAAAGAATTCCGGCGTCCACGCATAAGAGATCACGCAAAAATGCGCGCCTGCAGAAAGACGAACGGGGCAATTCAAGGGAAGTATTTTTCCGTCAACGGAAACAGAACGAAAATCCTTGCAAGGAATCACCGTGATCTCCGTGTCCTCGGTTACCGTAATCTGCGTCATCGCGCAGGTAACGCCTTGATTGGAGGGGCTCATCTGCATGGGATATCCCTTCGTCGAATCGGCAAGCATAAGCGCCGAAACGGATTTCGGCAGATGAACGTCTGCCGTTTGCGCCTCGATCTTGCTTTGATGGAAGGAGGTATAGGGCGCGTGCAAAAGCTCGCCGCCAATGATCTCCGCAGGCGTCCAATCACGATCGTCAAAATCAAGCGCCGCGAAACCCTCCGTCAGCTTTGCCGCGCGAACGATCTCTTCTCCGCCGCCACTGATATAATGGTTGATCGGTCCCTCAATAGCTTCTTCCTTTTTATATACCCAAGAATCGTCGGTCAGACAAACCGTTTTTCCATCCGCTTGAATTTCGAGCGCAAAGCCTGCGCGTACAGGCTCGCCCGTGTCGATATTCATAACGGCAATCACGTTCTTTCCTTCTTTCAAATAAGGAAGGATATCCGCGACCTCGTAAACCTGATCAAATATATAGGAACGAACGGAGACGGTCGTCGCAAGCTCTCCGTTGATATAGATCTCCGCAAAATTTGCCGCCATTGCAAGCAGAACGGCTTTTTCGGGTAAATTCTCCAGACAGAACGTCTTGCGAAACATCTGCGAGGAATGTTTTTCTGCGCCAACAGCGCGAATCCAACGGCTTTCTTCGCCAAAGAAATAAGGCTCGGAAACCGCCTTTGCATATATAGGATTTTTCATCAGAATTTGATTCCTTTCTTCAAATACAAGCAAATTACTCATATGTGACTTTATTGTAGCACAAAAAAATTTTTTCTGCAAGACATATCAAAAAAATTAAAAAAATTCATTGATTTATCCATAACATTATGGTAAAATAAAAGTGTATGAGCGATGTTCCTCATCGCAATAACTTAATTTCATGGAGGAAATTACCAATGGCACAGAACAGATACATCGGCGATTATCCCGTAATCGGCATTCGCCCCGTTGTTGACGGCCGTCGCGGCCCCCAGATGATGCGCGAAGCTCTCGAGCCCACCGTATGGGCCATGGCCAACGCCGCCAAGGTCGCCTCGCCGCTGGCGATGGTGGGCTTGGGCGCCCAGTTTGTCATGCCCAAGGAGAAAACCAATATCCAGCCGCTGGCGGTTGGTTTGTTCTCCCGGTTGATCGCTTCGCCCATTATG
>JAZRLQ010000045.1:0-8029 GCA_045646925.1 Eubacteriales bacterium | reverse complement strand
CTTGATCAGCGCGTCAAGCATAAAGACGAATTGCTTTTCCATCTGCTCCTCCATCACGTCCACGATCTTATCCTTCTGAGATTTCGGAAGCCTGTCCCAGCTCTTCGGCATAATTGCTTTCATTCCTCCGCACCCCCGATCAGCTTAGGATTTGAGTAAACGTCTCCGATGACCTCCAGATCACGTCCCCAATAGCAAGAGAAGTCTGCGAGCACGTTTTCGCTGTGCCGTACGAAGAATGCCGCTTCATCATCGTACCATTCGATCACGCCGCGCTCTTGGTCGCGGTAAATGTCTACGATGTCACCGCGGAAGATCTTCTTTTCGTTCTTGTCGTCGATGCCTATGTACTGACCAACGGTTTCGGGGATGACGTCGTAATCGCTGAAGACAACGTCGTTCGTTCCGAGAACGGAATCCCCGTTTTCCTCGCAAACGATATTGCAAGGGTGACAAAAATCACCCTGCACCCATCTTCCCTTGATCTTGATACCGTCGAGCGTGATTTCCTGCGGACCGTTCTCGTCGGGATGGAATCCACGGAATAAGATCTCTCTCACAGCTCGTCACCCCCTTTGTATTCCTCAACGTCAAAGATCTTGCCGAAGATCTCCGCTACAACCTTCGAAGAAACAGCATCGTCCTTCAGATTCACGCGGCTGTTCCAAAGCTCCACTGTGATCCGCGTTGCCTCTTCCTCGGTATATCTCGTGCTCTCGTCCGGATGAGGATAGCTCTTGGCAGTAAGCGCAGGCTTGTCCACGTAGATCTTCTGCGACGAGAGTCCGCATTCCGTGCAACGGACATATCTCTGTCTCACTCCAAACGCCTCTCCTCTGACGAGTTCTGCCGCACCTCCGCAGCAAGGACAGGTCGCAATCTCATATTTTTTCATGTTCGTTATCTCCTTTCGTTATTTCTTCGGCGGTTCGGGTTGCGGCATCCAATGGGTGATTTCAAAGCCTTCGTCCCAATCGTTTGTAACCACCCACACCAAAGATTCTTCTCCGGTGCGATAATCGAAACATCGAGTTCGATATCCCATATCCACCTTTACGCTATCTCCGACTTTTACGGAAATAAGGCAGTCGCAATATGCTTCAGGCAACCTATCCTCAACGCTGATCCACTCTTGACAGCGCCACCCCTTGCCGTAAAGGTATGCCGCCATGTTCAGATGGTGCTTGGAGATCTCATCCGGCTTTTCTACCAGAAGCTCGTCCATGTCCCGTGCCATTTTCTCAATCTGTTCTTTGCTCATTGTTGTCTTTCCTCCAATCTAATTTTTGACCGCATTCGGAGCAGTATTTCGGCGCGTGTTCGACATTTCCGTTGAGCCCGTCGAAATTTATGTACGCTCCGCAGGTCGGACAACCATAGTCCGCGAGGCTTTCTTTCAAGGGTTCTTTAAAGATCTGCTTTGCGATTGCCGTTTCTATAAACGCATAGTCCTTTTCTTCCGGGCATTCGATGGTCATATACGGCTCGTACTTATCCCACTTGCCTGTTTTTTCGTTGTACCTGATCATAATGACATCGGGCTTGTCCGGGGTCAAGAAATACTGTTGCAACGTCTCTTGACCTGCGATGGCAGCCTCAAGCATTTGCTTCGTGTACTCAAGCTCTGCCTTTTGGCGGTTGATAAGGCCAAGGGCGTCTCTATCGCGGCACACTTTACAGAGCTTTCCGTATTCGTGATACGGACATTTGCCGCACGTTTCGGTTGTTCCTTTAGGAGTAAAACACAGCTCCAACGCCATTATAATCTCGTTATCTGTCATATCATTCTCCTTTCTCTTTGATGGGATAGGTTGATACATCGGGGTATGTTCCAACCCTCTCAACGAATAACGCCCATCTTCTTTGATCCTTTAGCCTTACAAATTCACCCACACTAAGTCCCGTACGCTCCTCGGTAAGATCATAGTTTTCATCATCGGTAATCTTTTCCTCTGTATAAAAGACATAACCGTTGTATTCGATTTTCTTGCCGTTCTTAACAAGTTTTCGGCAAGGTTTACCGTCTTCAATTAAACACTTCCAAAAGGAGTCAGTATAAGAGTCCCGATAATATTCATAATCTTCACACTCTTTATCTTCGTCAATGGTTATGCTCCCCCTTTGACACCAACCGTTTTCACACCATTTGCACTCCGATAACCAACAACCTACCATCATATCACTCGCCGCCTTTCATCCTCATATAGCAATTCGGGCATTCCTTAGGCAGCGCTGTTCCAAATGTCGCAAAATACAATCCGCAGTTAGAACATATATAGGTCTTTACGCCGTCTTTTTCCATAATCTTGAACCACAAACTGTCATTTTCGATATTCTGATACCACGGCTTAAACGCCTCGATTTTTGACCTCAACAATTCCGGACGCCCGTCAAAGCAGATCGCTCTGTCGTCGATGTAGCAAATCGCAGGAGGCTTTTCCTTTGTGACCTCGTCAACCTCAATGCCATACTTGTGAAGCCACGCCTCTATCGCCGCCTTGCCCTCTTCCGTTGCACATCTTGTGGATACTACCACAACGATATAGTCCTCCATGATGTCGGCTATCGCTTCTTTTATTCCGGGGACGGGAGGATCGGGGATAACAGTATCCCCTTTCCACCCGCTCGTGTAACTGTGGATCACGCCGTCAAAATCAAATACGACTGTTTTCTTATTCATTGCTTGCTCCTTTCAACACCAATACTGAATGGCAACGAAAGTGTTCTTTTCGTCAACTTTAATGAACATCGTTCCGTAGTAGTCATCCTCGCAATATCCCGTATACTGATTGACGAAGTAAGGAACATCCTCATTCATGCACCCACCGTATTTGCTAAGCAACTTGCCTTTAGAATCATAAAGATAGCCGTCTTTGATGATACATCCGTCATATACACCGGTTGCGTCCCAATCCGTCAAATCATCAAACGGATAAATTTTTTTGAGCTTTTCGCGAATTAAATTGATTTTTGTGGAGAGTTCTCCAAATTCTTTTATAAGCCCAAGCACCTCTTTATTTTCAATCTGTTCTGTCATGGTCCGCTCCTTCCTGCAATGCCTTTTCCGATTCGCAAACGACGCTCAAAAGATAGAGAATGATGAAAAACCGCGCCGGCTCTTTTTGCCCGATACCGTAAAGTTCATATGCTTCGCACCCGAAAAAATAACTGCATTCTTCTTGTGTGAAATCGATATTGCGCACGGCGGAGATCCACTCGTATTGATCACCGGCGGCGTTCCATAGCGCCTTGAGCTTTTCACAAATTTCTTTCTGAGCGTAAAGCTCGTCATCATAGTCGAGATAATCGTTATAGGGATCTTCAATGAACGTATCGAAGTTTGCTTTCTCTTCTTCCGTCAGATCGTATTCGTAGAAAACGGACTCTTTGATCTTCTTGATCAGATTTTCACGGCAAACGTCTTCGTCAAACTCCGTTCTTTCACGGCTCTCCAATTTTTCGAGCTGATAATACGGCGATTCGTACGCAAGATTCATAACGTCGGTATCCCATGTGCAGCAGAATCCCCAAGATCCATAATCGCCGTACCACCCCATGAACCATCTGTCAAACATCGCGTACACGGGAGCGAAGATCTTCTTATTGGATCTGATCGTAACGCGGGAAACCTTATCCGTGAACCGCTCGATCTTGTATGTAATATCCTCGTATTTGGTGAAATCCTTCACACCGTATTCTTCTTGCAGAATTTCTGCGATTCTTTTATGTCCTTTCATTTCCAGCGCCTTTCTTCTTTTTGTCGAAGCAGATCGCGTGCTGTTTCAAGAGCCTCGATCGCTTTTCGTTTTTCATCGCCCACGAGCTCGTCCTCGCGGAGATTTGCAATGATTCTGTCGACAGCCTCCTCATGATCGTGCGCCGGATCGTATCGCTCCAGGACGATACGATCCCCGTCAAGACTTATTTCGAAGGGAGTTCCCGGCGGAATGATCCTCGAACGCAGGATTTCCTTCGGAATGACGATCCGTCCGAGGTCGTCAATTCGTCTGATTATTCCCGTTTTCATATTTTTATCCTCCTGTCCTTCATCGCCATATCCAATATAGCTTGGTAATGTGATTTCTTCTTATAGCGCTTGCCGTTCTTCTCACATTCCGTGACGATCTCGAAATACTTGTCCAACTCGTCAAGGGAAAGCCTGTCACAGAGATCTGCAAACTGTAAGTCAGACATAAGAATGATACCCTGACCGAGAGTGCCGCCCAAATATTTGAGCCGGAGACTTTCTTTTAATACTTCTCGGTACTGATCCGCGTCTTTGCCTTCCAATCCCGACTCGGAAACCGCATTTTCCACATAGTTTTCCACATTGAATTCGCTGTCTGTATTTTCCACAGAATTTGCAGAATGAAAGAATGAATGAGATTCTTTATCTTCTTCTTTATCTTCTTCTATCTCGTGACATGTTTGACTTGTCATTGACATGTCATTGACAGCACTGAGAAGCTTCTTTTTTGCTCTTGATTTCTGCTGTGCGAGACGGTTATATTCTCTTATTTCCGAGAGCCTGCCCGCATTCTGATGTTCCTCCCATCCCACGATGGAGAAGAAGTCTTCGCACGTTACGATCATGTCAAGCTGCTCCAAAGCCTGCAGAGCGAGGGAAACGGTGCTTTCCTTGAAATCGAGCTCGTCCGCAAGCATTTTCGTGGTGTACGGAATGTTCTCCGTCAGAAAGATCATTCCGCCGGAATTGCACCTTCCCGCCATTGTAAGAAGCATGACCCAAATAAGGACGATGTCGTTTCCTTCCGGGAGCTTACGCAAATGCTTGATTTTCCTGTTGTCAAACATATCCGTCGTGATTTTTATCCATTTTACGTCAGCCATTCATAATCACTCCTCCTTGATTCTCTCCACGCCCACGCTGAGGAAGATTCCGGAGAGCGCACGCTTGACAACTTCGGCGTAAGCCTTTTGATTCTCATCCAGAGTGCCGGACAGAAAGGTCGCCATTGCGTTCAAAGTTCCGACGAATTGTTGGAGCGTATGTACGTTCAGCGGCAAGCGGTTCATGACCACGTTAAGCACGAACATGAACGTTTCGGCTTCGAAGATCATATCATCCATACGCACCTTCTTATCGAATGCGGCGCGCCCCTTTCGTTTTAAGGCTTGCAGATAATCGGCGTGATTGTCGAACGCTTCGCCAGCCTCCTCGACGAGCTTATTGATATCGATCTCTTTAAATAAATTGCTTCTTGCTTTTTCAAGTTCCGTCATTTTAGATATCCCCCTTCTTGTAGTAAAGCTCGCTCGTTCCGTCCATCAGCGCCTTTTCGTAGTCGCTCATTTCGTAGCCGAGCTTGCAAAGTCCGTCGTAGATCACGCGCAGCACGCTGTCCTCCTCGTATTCTCCGTACAGACAGTGCCACGAACTCGTGATATAGGATCTCAATCGTGGAGAATCGCCCATCGTCGCGTAAAGATACGTCAGCAGCAACTGATACGCTCCCGCTCCCGTTCGTCCGCAGATCGCGGAGAAGGACGGAATATCCTCTGCTTCAAGCTCCGTTTCGCTGAAGCCGTTCAACTCGCAGAAAAGCTTCATGTTCACGCGCTGTTTCTCTTCGCGGTTCACCTCGACCGCCATTTCCAGAATATCAACAATATGCTTCTTTGCCTCAAGGTCGCCGTAGCGCCGGATGAAATCGTATCGCAGGCGGTATGCGAGCTTGAATGCCTCGTCGAGCGCCGCCGCGCATTCCTCGCGCTTCAGCTTTTCGTTTGTCTGCGCTTGCTTTTTCTCCGCTTCGGCGGTGATGACGGCATCCTCCTTTTTCTTGCGAATGCTCGTATTGCCGTATTGGTCCACGTTGAAGCTGAGCGTATTCGGATCGTTGTCACCGAGCTTCTCAATGAGGTTCTCCCGGAACGGCTCGGAGTAACAGTAACATACGTACGTATATCGGTCATTGTCGTTGACGGCGCTTTTCGAGATCTCCGTCATACCGAGCGAAAGACAGATCTGCTTACGCTCTGCGACCGTCTTGGCTCTCGCCTGATCTGCAAGCGCCTTCTCGCATTGTGCGGCAAAATTCGCCGTTCCGATCGCGGCAAGCGCCTCGTCGCGCAGCTTACCGTCCTCGATCTTGAATACGCGGTCAAAATCATCCATGCTGATCTGGCGCCCGGAAACCTTCTTCAGAACGTCGCGGTTCAGCTCGCAGAGCTTCAGGCGGCGCCGTACCGTCGTATCCGAAAGACCGGTCTTGGAAGCGATCATGGCGGTGCTCATGCCGAGGTCGAGCTTCATTTGTTCAAAGCACTCCGCCTGCTCGTAGACGGTGAGATCCATTCGCTGCATATTCTCCGCCGCCATCGTTGCGATCTGCGTGCGGTAGTCCATATCGTCGATCACGCAGGGAACCTCCGCAATACCCGCGATCTTCGAGGCGGCAAGTCGCCTGTGTCCGATGATGACCATGTAGGAATCCTCAAAGGCGTGCTTTATCGCGTGATCGATATACGCCTCCGAATATTGTACACCGTCACGGTCGAAGCCATCCACAAGCTTGTCATAGGCTTTGCTCGTGTTCACGTTTCGAACGACCGTCAGATTCTGCAGCACCCCGCTCTCGATAATGCTCTCGGCGAGCTCCGTGAGGTCGCCGAGCTCCTTGCGCGGGTTGTCCGGGTGAGGGAAGATCTTTTCGACGGGAATATAGACCATTTTTCGGCGAGATCCGTCATCGTCGAAGGTTTCTTCATCGGTAAGGTCGAGCTCAAGGTCGGAATCATAGTTGGTTTCTTTCATATAGTGCTCCTTTTCTTCTTTAGAACGGCAGATCTTCGTCGCCGGCAATTTCTTCAAAATTCGGATTGTTATACGTACTCTGCTCGTAGGACTGCGCCTGAGCCTCATTTTTCGCGCCTGTAGCGCCTTCTTTTCTCTCGACGAAAGAAGCTTCGTCCGCGATCACTTCCGTCGCGTAGCGCTTATTTCCGTGGTTGTCCGTCCACGATCTCGTCTGCAGGGAACCGCAAATGCAGATTGCGTTGCCCTTGCGGAAATACTTTGAGACAAACTCCGCCTGCTGACGCCATGCAACGACGTTGATGAAGTCCGTCTGCTGCTGTTCGCCCTTAGTATATTTTCGGCTAACGCCAATAGAGAAAGAGCATACGCAGGTACCGGACGGTGTCTGCTTCAGCTCAGGATCAGCCGTCATGTGACCGATCAAGATTACTTTGTTAAGACTTGCCATTTGTTTTCTCGCTTTCTGTTTTTTTAGGTTCTGAAAGCAGCGCCGCCGCCGCTTTTTTGATTGCTTTCATACGTCTTTCGGATTCCTCCTCTGTCAAATCGGGGATGTGTACCCTCACCACAGCGTTTTTGTAGTGAAAGGTTCGCACCTCTTTGTATGTATCGCCCATATCAGACCTCTTTTCTGTGTTTCAATTTCAGATCGATCTCTCGTCTTCATCCGATTCGATCTCTGTAAACGAAGGAAGATCGTCTCCGGTGGCGGCGTACATCCGGTCGAGGATCTCTCTTGTGATCCCTGCCTGGATCAGCGCCTTGCCTTTTTTCTCAAGGTCGCGGAGCTGATAGAGGTATTGTCTTCTGCGATATTCAAGACGCAGCTTTCTTCGTGCGAGTGCAACAGCCTCCGACGCATTCAATCTCTCAATCTCCGCCTCAACCTCGGCGTCAGTAAGTTTTTTCTGATTTGCCATAACTTTTTTCTCCTTTACACTTTACTTTGGATTTTTTTGTGTTATAATGGAGATATCTTTTTCTGTCCGAAATAGATATCCCCGGACCGTCCTGTGTTCCAGCGCAGGGCGGTCTTTCTTTTTGCTGCATAACATCTTATGCAGGAACGGTTGTCCTTCTTGACCGATAACCGGTGATTCTTACGCTGTATGCTCCGGCACGCGCGTATCCTTCGCCAGATCGTCCATAGTAACGCCCAGCTTCTCGGCAATTCGCGCAAACTTTTCGACCGAAGGATTTTTTTCACCCTTGACAATCTTTGTCATCATGGCTTGCGAAACGCCTGCG
>JAZRLQ010000044.1:0-9102 GCA_045646925.1 Eubacteriales bacterium | reverse complement strand
CTGTAATAGATCTCATCTTCCTTTTCACCGAACATTTTAGCCATCTTAACGACGGTTTTTGCGGCGTTATAGAAGAAGCCCGTATCGGATACCTCGGTAGGGCACTTGTAGCTACCCATATTTCTGCCGATCGCAGGACCTTCGAAGGGAGGACACCAGTCACCCGTACCGTAGTCGAGCGTGTAGTCGGTCGTCATAGTTTCCATGAAGTCGCAATTGCGCTTGATCGCATCATAATTTTTACGAAGAATGGAAACGTCGCCGTTGTAAAGATAGATATTATAAGGAACGTTGATCAACGCGCTGGACCAGTCGGGACCCATCAAGCCGTAATAGCCCCAACCGGTAGAGGGAACTACGCAGGGGATCTGACCCGCAGGGCGCTGAGACGTTCTCATATCCTGGCTCCATTTGGAAAGGAATGCGCGAGAGCCAAAGTTCGTAAGCATCTGTTCGGAGGAGAGGGAAACGTCACCCGTCCAACCATTCTTTTCTCTGTGAGGACAGTCGGTAGGAACGGAGTGCATATTGGAAATCGTGGACCAACGGCAGAGATGCTGAACGCGGTCAAGCAATTTATCAGAGCAAGTAAACGTACCGATATCCGCAACGTCCGTGCAAAGAGTCATAGCCGTTACGTCGGAAAGAACGGGCTCGTAATCAATGCCGGAAATTTCAACGTACTGGAATCCATGGTACGTAAAGATCGGATTCCATACTTCTTCTTCATCACTCTTCTTAATGTATTTATCCGTCTGGAACAAGCCGCTCTTAACGAAGCAACCGATCGCACCGGTATCAATTTCTTCTTCCGCATTGAGAACGTCGGAATAACGGAAGGTGATCTCCGTTCCCGCAGCTCCTCTTACCTTAAATCTGCCAACACCTGCCTGGTTTTGACCGATATCAAAGGTATAACCGTTTTTGCTCTTCCACATCTTTCTTGCGGTGAAAGTCTTGCGTACGCGGATAGGTTCAAATTCCATAGCGATCAGCTTACCGCCGGGGCTCTTCATGATCTTCGTGCCAACCCATTCGCTATCATCATAATCCGCTTCCGTCCATGCGCCAAGCTCAAGACGAGCATCATAATATTCGCCGTTACGAATACTGTTGAAGGTGATCGGCCCTTTGGAGGACTTCCATTCGTTCGGATCAGAAGTCACGATCTGAGTCGTGCCATCTGCGTACGTGATGTGCAATTCACAGATCAATTTCGGGAAATGTCTCCAGCTTGCCGCAGGAGTATTCCAGTTATCCTGTGTGAAACAGTTGTACCAACCGTTACCAAGCGCAACGCCGATCGCGTTCTTTCCGCTCTTCAAAAGATCCTTTACGTCATAAACGAGATACATGGATTCCGCGTCATATCTTGTGAACGCAGGAGACAACATATCGTCGCCCGTTTTTGCACCGTTGATATAGCTTTCAAAATAACCGAGACCGCAGATCGCAAGATAAGCCGCGCTGACGTTTTCATTCACCTCAAAGGTGTTTCTGAGATACTGCGCCGCTTCTGCATCGGGGTAACGGCGAACGGGCTTCGCGTTGATCCATTTACCCGTCCATTTGGAAGAGAGCTTACCCGTAACAAAGCTTCCGTTCGCAGAAGAAGCTTCGTCCTCGTCAGACGTAACCTCAACGCAAACCTCATACTTCGTAAGAGGCTTCAGCTTTTCTCCCGAATAAGAAACAAAAAGCTGTTCTTTGGTTTCAACAACGCCGGTATCCCATACGATCTCTCCGGTCAGCGCTTCTTTTACAGAAACGCGGCGAGTTTTCTGCGCACCTCCTCTTTTACTGCTCGAGAGTTTATAGGAAATCGAGGGGTTTTCGTCAATACCGCAAGGATTCTTGAGGTAGTTGACCGTAATGCCATACACTTTGAATTCAGCCATAACATCTCCGTTCCGATACGAACGAATCATTCGTCCGATCTAAATATTATTTTGTATTCACGACAAGGCAGGAGACACCGCTCCGAGCCTCTGAACCATTGATTTTATTATAACACAAAATGGAATCTTTTGCAAGAGTGTTTTCTCTTTTCGGAAAACAATCCTTCTTCATTTCCGAAAAAGGATCGTTTTCAAGCTTCAAAGCAAGTTATACTCCGAGATATTCTTTCTGATCTTCGGTCAACGTATCGATCGAAACCGAGGTTTTGGAAAGCTTCATTCGCGCAACGGAAAGGTCCGTTTCAACGGGAACCGCATAAAGCTTGTGTTCGAGTCCGGGGTTTTTCGCAAGATATTCCAGACATTTTGCCTGAAGAGCAAAGCTCATATCCATGATTTCCGCAGGATGTCCGTTGCCTGCAGCAAGGTTAACAAGTCTTCCGTCTGCAAGAAGATTCAGAACTCTTCCGTCAGCCATTGTGAAACCTTCGATACCGGGTTTTCTCTGCGCATTGGAAACAGAAAGAGAAAGCAGATCGTCCTTATTGATCTCTACGTTGAAATGGCCTGCATTCGCAAGCAGAACGCCATCCTTCATCTTTTCGAAGTGCTTCTTGACAATAACGTCCTTGCAACCGGTTACCGTAATGAAAAGATCACCGATCGCTGCTGCTTCATCCATAGGAAGAACCGTAAAGCCATCCATCACTGCTTCAAGCGCACGAACGGGATTGACTTCCGTTACGAAAACGACCGCGCCCATACCTGCAAGACGACGAGCGATGCCTTTTCCGCACCAACCGTATCCGGCAACAACAGCTTTTTTACCTGCAATCACAAGGTTTGTCGTATGCATGATCGCATCCAAGGTGGACTGGCCCGTTCCGTAACGGTTGTCAAAGAGATGCTTGCAATCCGCGTCGTTGATATCGATCATCGTATAATCGAGCTTGCCCTGTGCTTCTCTGATACGAAGTCTGTGAATACCTGTCGTCGTTTCTTCGCATCCGCCGATCAAGCGATCACCGTATTCTCTGCAGGAACCGTGAAGCAATTCAATGAAGTCACCGCCGTCATCGATCATAACGTCAGGGTGACAAGAAAGCGCCATCTTCAAATGCTCCGTGTAGGTTTCTTCATCCGCGCCGTGAATTGCAAATACGTTAACCCCGTAATCACAAAGCGCCGCCGCTACGTCATCCTGCGTGGAAAGGGGATTACATCCGGTGGAATATACGTCCGCACCGCCCGCCTTCAAAACCGTGGCGAGATACGCGGTCTTCGCTTCAAGGTGAATAGACATCGCTATTTTCTTTCCCGCGAAAGGTTGATTCTTTTTGAAATCTTGTTCAATTGCGGAAAGAACGGGCATATAGCTCTTTACCCAATCAATTTTCTCGTGACCGCTTTTCGCAAGGTCCTTGTTTCTGACAATACTCATATTTATCACTGCCTTTTCTATATTTTGTTCTGTTTTTAGCCCTTGTTCGTATTTGAACATTGTTCATTTTTGTTTGAATTTCGTTAAATTTTATAAAATCATCCGGATTTTCCGTATGTTCGCCAATATATTTCTCGTACCATATGATATCGTACCATCTGCCGAATTTGTAGCCGCATCGATTGAAATGAGCTGCCTTGTGATAGCCGGAAGCGATATGAAAACGAGGACTGGCGTGGGTGATCGTTTCGTCTTCACATTCACGGAAGGAGACTGCAGCATATAAATTAGTTACGTTTTGCAGCCGCAGGAGCCGTTCCAGCTCTCTATACAGAAGAGTACCTATACCGCGTCCCCGCGCGTCCCGGGCGATATAAAGCGCCGTTTCAACGGAATGTGAAAAAGCCGCTCTTTCACCCAATTCCTTGGCGTACGCATAGCCGATCACGGTATCTCCTTGACAAGCA
Organism: Eubacteriales bacterium; assembly: GCA_045646925.1. GTDB lineage: Bacteria > Bacillota > Clostridia > Oscillospirales > CAG-272 > QALR01. Next base: position 5,296 of record JAZRLQ010000044.1, on the reverse strand, counting down.
ACGAGATACGGGTACTTACCGCAGATCTTACGGATACGCTCCGCAAAAGCCTCCTCGGTCGGCACTTCGTATTCAAAGGTAACTCCCGTGTTCAAAATATAAGGAGCGTAGATTTCAAGCAAGGATTTCGCATCGTCGGGAGTCGCAATGCGAATCGTAATATCATTTTTCATATCCATCGTCAAAACGTAATTCTCCGTATAGAAATCGCCTTCTTAGTCTTTCTGTCAAACTCAACCTCGATACCGTGAGCCGTAACGGCGTTCGTCGACGGAACAAATTTTACGGGAAGTCCCGTCGTCATTTTTTCAATAATGCATTCGGGCTTGATTCCGAGCACACTGAAATCCGGTCCGCACATACCAATATCCGTGATATAAGCCGTACCCTTAGGCAGAATGCACTCGTCTGCCGTCGCAACGTGCGTATGCGTTCCGTAAAACAAAGAGATCCTTCCATCAAGATAGAACGCAAGAGCCTGCTTTTCAGAGGTCGCTTCCGCGTGGAAATCAAGAATGGAAATATCGTATTTCCCCTGATATCTCGACAAAATTTTCTCCACCGTAAAAAATGGATTTTCAAGCGGATCCATCATGATCACACCAAGAAGATTGATCACAAGAATCGTCATACCTGCCGCATCCGTCAGAACCGCGCCCTCTCCGGGAACAGAGCCCGGATAATTTGCAGGTCGCAGAAGCATTTTCTCTTCTTCAAAAAGACCCTTTGCCTCATAGCGTTTGAACGCGTGATTTCCCGTCGTTATCACGTCGGCGCCCGCCGAAAAAAGCATATTCGCGGAATTTTTATCAATGCCGTTTGTTTCCGCGCAATTTTCTCCGTTGACTACAACAAAATCAATTCCGTTATCCTTTCGGTAACGCCAAAGCCGATCGCATACGTATTTGCAAGAGGACGAACGGCTGATATCACCTAAAACTAAAATTTTCATTTTCAATATCCGTTTCTTTCTTTACGGACGATTTTTTGATTCCGTATACTGACAGTTTAACACAAGTTATACACAATTTCCACAGTTATTTGAAGATTTTTAAAATAATTTTTCAAAAGATTCGCAGAAAGAGAAAGACATCGGATTTTTCCCTTGATTTTAATATTATATTATGTTATAATATATATTAATTATATATAAAGGCATATTATGCGCTTTTTCGGAAAGCGCTGATAAATCAAAATACGGAAAGAGGGATGAAAATTTGAACTCCAACCAATCCATCTGGAATATTGTCTACGAAGAAATTTTGAAAAAATACTCCGGAGCCGTCATCGACCTTTGGTTCAGCAATTTCGAGCTGGAATACTTTGATGACGAATGCGCTCTTATCACAACGACGAGCGAAACCTTCGTAGATCTCTTCAACAAAAAATACGCGTCCGACATTGCTTCCATTTTTGAGCAAACGCTGAATTTTCACGTTGATGTTAAATTTTTTGCAAAATCCTCGTTTAATCTTGAAAATGCTCTGACGAGCAAAGCACCCGCGCCCACCCCTGCGCCGAAAGCAGTCCGCGAGCAACCTCAGCCTGCAAAAGAAAAGGACGACGAACCGACTCATGACACTGCGTTTGTCGGAGAAAAGGATTACACATTCGATAATTTTATCGTCGGAAGCTCCAACAAGCTGGCTCACGCCGCATCTGTTGCTGTAGCCAACAATCCCGCAGAGCAGTACAACCCCTTGTTCCTTTACGGCCCCAGTGGTCTCGGTAAAACGCACCTGATGAAAGCGATCGCAAACGAAGTCAAGCGCAACAAGCCCGATTTCAATATCATTCTGATCAAGGGCGAGGACTTTACAAACGAACTCGTTTACTCCATCGAAAAGAAAACGACGACTAAATTCAAGGAAAAATACCGCAACGCCGATATGCTTCTGATCGACGATATCCAGTTTATCGCAGGCAAGGTATCCACACAGGAAGAATTTTTCCATACGTTCAATTCGCTCTACGACGCAGGGAAGCAGGTCATCCTTACTTCCGACCGTCCGCCCAAGGACATTCAGCACCTCGAAGAACGAATTCAGAGCAGATTTGAGGGCGGTCTGATCGTTGATATCCAACCCCCCGAGACAGAGCTTCGCATCGCCATTCTGAAGCGCAAAGCGCAGCTTCTGAACGTTAATCTCTCGGACGATGTCCTCAGCTTCCTCGGAGAAAACGTAAAGAGCAACATTCGTCAGCTGGAAGGCGTCATCAAAAAGCTCGGCGCATACAGCTTCGTCAACGGTACGAAGATCACCGTGGATACGGCGCGCAACGTACTTTCCGGCGTTATTTCCGGTACGGTTCCTCCCGCACTTGTGGCAGAGCAGATCATCGAAAACATTTCCAAGCGTTATAACATCTCCATCGAGGAGATCAAGGGAAAGAAGCGTACGACGGAAATTGCGCTCGCACGCCATATCTCCATTTACGTGATCCGTAACGTCACAAACCTCTCTCTTCAGAACACGGCAAAAATATTCGGAAGAGATCATACGACCATTCTTTCCTCCATCGACGTCATCAAAAGCAAGATGTCGGAAGACAGCGCGTTCGAATACGAGATTAACAGCATCTGCAACGAATTCGCCTGATATTTTTCGTCCATCCTCGGTGATGCGCGAAAACGGAAAGATATTCCACCGTTTCCTTTTTCACACTCATTGTTTTCCACAGGTTGTGGAAAACGCCGTGGAAAACTCAAAAACGCTTGATTTTCCTGAATTTTGTCTTGTTGATAAATATTTGCTTTTTCAACAAACGATATTTTCTTTTTACTTTTCCACCGGGGAAAGAGAAAGATTCTCCACATAAAACGGCGCTCTTCCGGACGATTCTCAGCTCCATTTCTTCATTCCCCATTTTTATCCACATTTTATTCTTTTCCACAGTGCATCTTTTCAAGAATTTCCACAAGCCAAAGCGCACGAAAAGTTTTGCACAAACCGCCAAAAGTTTTCCGCTGCCTTTCCCCGCGAAAAAACAAAGGTATCGAAGTCCATAAAATACAGGCGGCGCCTTGACTTTTTCGACTTTTCCAAACTTTCCACGGGAACTATAACCAATACTCCTAAATAAGAATATTTTATTGTTTTCTTTTGTGCGTAAAAGCAAATATCGTGCGTATACGCCTTGTGGAAAAGAGCAGCTTTGCAAATCCGCACTTTTTACATAAACACAAAAAGCTTTCTTCGAAAGTTACCATCTATTCCAAAAGAAAGGATCTATCAAGAATGAAAGTAACCTTTAAAAAAGAAGAACTTCTTCTTGCCATCACAAAATCTCTCGGTTGTGTTTCAACCGAAAAAACGATCACTTCGATCGAAGGTATTCTGATCACCACCATTGGTGAAGACAAATGCCAGCTTTGCGCTTACGACCTTGAAAAAGGAATCAAGATCATGATCAGCGCGCAAGTGGAATCCGGAGGCGTTGTCGTTATGAACGGCAACAAGCTTTCCAATATCGTAAAATATATGCCCGGAAACGTCACCATTGAAACCAATCCCGAAGAGGAAAGCGGTATGGCAGTTGTTTCCAGCGGAAGATCCAAATTCCAGATCCATTATATTTCCGGAGATACGTTCCCGCAAATGCCCGAACTGAACCCCGACAGAAAATTCTTCCTCCCGCAGAAGCTGCTGAAAAAGCTGATCAGTCAGACGATCTTCGCTGTTTCGCAGGATGAAACGAGACCTGCGTTGATGGGCCTTTACTTCGAAATTACCGAAAACAGTGTAACCGTCGTTGGTTGCGACAGCTATCGCGTAGCGATCAGAGAAAATAAGATCGATACCAATATCACCACAAAAAGCGGTGAGACGGAAATCAGCTTTATCATTCCCGTAAAAACCGTCGCTGAGCTTTCCAAGCTTCTGGAAGACAAGGACGAACCCATCCAATTTTCTCTCACAAGAAAGCACGCTCTGTTTTATTTCGGCATGAAGTGCGGCGCGGAGGACAAGGATGCGATCCTTTTCTCTCGTTTGATCGACGTTCCTTATATTGAATACAGAAGATTTATTCCGAAGGAAAGCAAGACTTTCGTTGAGATCGAAAGAGATGCTCTCGAGGATTCCTTGGAAAGAGCTTCCATCGTTACGGAAGAACGTATCGTCGGACAGGCAAAGAGTGTGGTTCGCTTTAATTTCAAGGACAACGTGCTTGCGGTAAGCGCGCTTTCCGTTTCCGGCAACTTCTTCGATGAGATCAATATTGAAAAAACAGGTAACGATCTTGAGATCGGCTTCCCCTGCAAATATCTGATCGAAATTCTCCGCGCAACCGATGCGGGACTTCTGAAGCTGTCTCTGACTTCCTCGTATATGATCATGGTGATCGAGGGCGCCAACGTCGAAGACAGTGATTCCAAATTCCTCTATCTTGCGCTTCCTGTTAAACTCAGAGATTAAACCATGTATCTTAACGGCGCTGTATTTGAAAATTACAGAAATATCGAATCGTTTTCCTTTTCCTTTGACCCCGGGATCAACATTCTTTACGGAAAGAACGCGCAAGGAAAAACGAACGTCATCGAGGGGATCTATCTTTTCGGTAACGGAAAAAGCTTTCGTCACGTCAAGGATAAGGATCTGATCCGCTACAGCTGTGACCGTTCGCAAATATCGATCACTTATACGGATTCCATCAGAGAAAATCGTATCAATTATCATATTTTCAGAGATTCTCCGAAGGAGATCTACAAAAACGGGATCAAGGTAGGACGTATGTCCGGTTTTATCGGAGATTTCAAGGTCGTTCTTTTCTGTCCGGAGCATCTCTCTATCGTAAAGAACGAGCCCGCGGAACGAAGAAGCTTCGTTGACGGCGCGATCTCTCAATTTCATCGCCCCTATCTCGCCGCTTTGATTGAATACAAAAAACTGCTGGAGCAAAGAAACGCCCTTCTCAAAAACTATGAAAGAAACAAAGACGGCTTTTCGCTCATGGCTGAGGTTCTTTCGGAAAAGCTCGCTTGCGATGCGGCTTTCGTTACGGAGATCAGAGCGAAATATCTCAAACGCCTTTTTTCTCTTGTCAACGGATATCTCGGCGAGATGACGGGAGGGAAGGAAGAGGTGGGATTCCGATATCTTTCCGCAATCGCGGAGGGAGACGTGGAATCCTTGTTCGACAGGGAAGAGAACGAGAGAAAATACCGCAAACTGTTTTCAAAGGATATACAAAAAGAAATTATTATAGGAACCACGCTATCCGGTTCTCATAAGGATGATTTTGAGATTCATCTGAATGGTATGAATGCGAAATTTTTCGCATCCCAAGGACAGCA
>JAZRLQ010000043.1:0-8861 GCA_045646925.1 Eubacteriales bacterium | reverse complement strand
AAATTTTATTCGACTATGTAACAATATCGGTGAACCTCCGACCATCGTTTGCCAAAAAATCGGATTGTCTGGTTCGGCATTTTCACAGTGGGATGATAATTCTACCCCCAGAAAAGCCACTTTGCAAAAATTTGCCGACTATTTCGGCATAACCGTCGAGGAGCTCCTCGCTGATGAGCCGGCACCGTCTGTTCGCATAAACAATGGTATCATAGGCAACCGGAACAGCAACAACGTCGTATCTGTTGGCAATGCCGGACACTCTGATCTCGGAGAGATAGAGACGGAAATCTTAAATGTTTGCAAAAAACTCGATATCAAAAGAAAAAACGCCCTCTTAACGAGAGCGTACGAATTGTTGGACGAAATTAAATAACCCAAAAACGCCCTCCTTTCGGAGAGCGCTCAAAATTTTGATATATTTTTTCGTCCTCATATTGACGATTGTATAAAACCATGCTATAATAAAGACGGAACAAAGCGGCCCGCACAGCGGAACGCTCAGATTCATTTGGTTAATTAAAAAGAATCAACCGTCCTGATTGGCGTCGTGGCGGTTGATTCTTTTTTTGTTTGCTCTGAGTTTTATGATCTCAATGACGAGTCTGGCTGCGCCGATAACTACGCCAAGGATTGAAAATATCAATGCAATCAATTCCATAAGCCTCCCCCCTTTCCGTACAATGCGTTAAGGAGGGCAAAAAAAGAGGTTCGCCCTCCCCGAAAAGCAAGAGAGCGTTCCGCCGTGCTGTGAGACACACTTTGTTCCTTCATCATTCTAACATAACGTGCTCTATGATTGCAAGAGTTTTTTTCAAAATTTCTCAAAATTCGACATCAAAAGAAAAACGCCCTCTTTACGAGAGCGCATGAATTGCTGGACGAAGATACATAATGCTAAAAAGGAAAGGGTTTACAAATGAGAAAAATATTGAGTATTTTGCTGATTTTGGTTTTAAGCATAAATCTTTTTGCTTGTGACAAACCGGATACAAATGAAATAAGCGAAACTACAGCAACAACAGTTGAAAATGACCCTTACACATTTGGATCAGTTGTGAAGGCAAAGGACGCAATAAAAAAAGATCCTGCTCTTTATGAAAACAAGCAGATTACAGTAGACGGTACTGTAATCTGGAAGGAAGGGTCTCTCACATTAAGCAATTATCGATGTGTTGGTGCTTTTGAGGGTATGCAACGGTACGAAGCTCGCCGTGCACCTGCTATCACGATCGTCATGTCGGACAAAAAAATGAATACCCTTTTGGAGGACGGCGATTATGTTAAAATAATCGGTACTGTAAAAATATCGGAAACAGAAATTTATTTGGATAGTTGCCAATACGAAATGATAGACTCTATTTACGATTAAGATAAAAACCGAAAGGAGGATGATTGATGTACAATTATATTGATTTTTCCCAATTCAGAGCAGACGAGATCCTCGTCTATCTGCGTAAATCCCAATCGGACGATCCTCTGCTCAGCGTGGAAGAGGTCCTCTCGCGTCACGAGAGAATTCTTGACGAATTTGCAGAGCGAAACTTCGGACGCAAGGTCCCGAGCGAAAACAAATTCAGAGAGGTCGTTTCGGGAGAGACAATCTCCGCGCGACCGGAGGTGCAGAAGGTCCTCCGTATGATCGAGTCGCCGAACGTCCGCGCAATTTTAACAGTCGAGATAGAGAGACTTTCGCGCGGAGATCTTGAGGACGCAGGGCGCCTTATGAAGCTGCTAAGGTATACGAACACCCTCGTTATCACACCTCAGGAGGTATACGACCTTCACACAGAGTACGGAAGAGACAGATTCGAGCGCGAATTGAAGCGCGGTAACGAATACCTTGAATACACCAAGAAGATCAGAAGCAGAGGAACTCTGATCTCTGTTTCATCAATGGGCAATTATGTCGGCTCCATCGCCCCGTATGGATACGATAAAGCATGGGTGCTGGACGGAAAGAGGAAATGCCCGACTCTCACCATCAATGAAGAGCAAGCCAATGTGGTAAGGATGATATTCGACCTGTACGTCAACGAAAATCTCGGTATGACGAGCATAGCGAACCGACTCGAAGAGCTTGGTGTCAAGCCGTTAAAGGCAAAGCACTTCTCCACTTCATCTATCAAGGATATTCTCATCAACGAGCATTATCTCGGAATGGTAAAATGGAATTGGAGAAAGACCGTCATCAGCGTTGAGGACGGCGAGATCATCAAAACAAGACCGAAGGCGAAGAAGGGAGACTATTTGCTGTACAACGGAAGGCACGAAGCCATTATATCAGAGGAGCTGTTCAGAGCCGCGCAGGATAAGCTCGGAAGAACACCTCGTACAAAGGTGTCAAGAAAAACGGTCAATCCGCTTGCGGGACTCCTTTATTGCCAATGCGGAAGAGCCATCATCTACAGACCGACCAAAAAGTCCGGCGACAAGCCGAGGCTGCAATGCCCCGACCAAAAGCATTGCAAAACAGGATCCTGCACCTTCGAGGAAATGATGGACATCGTGAAAGGCGTTCTTGAGCAAAGCATAGCAGATTTTGATATCAAAATCAAGAATGAAAACGGAGACGCGGTGGCTATCCACGACAGCCTTATAAAAAGCCTTGAAGCGAAAATGCAAGCGCTTGAGGCGAAAGAATTGGCGCAATGGGAAGCGCAAGCAAACCCCGATCCGGCGCAGAGAATGCCCGTAGAGATATTCAAGAAGCTGAATGAGAGACTTCTCGCAGAAAAAGAGGAGGTCAGAACCGCCCTGATCAATGCAAGAAATTCCGCTCCCGATCCCGTTTCCTTCAAAGAAAAGCGCGCCCGCTTCCAAGAAGCATTGAATGCGCTTCTTGATCCCAACGTGGACGCAGGACAAAAAAACAGGCTCCTGAAAGCCTGCATTGAGAGGATTGACTATAATCGCGAAGCTCCTCAGCGAGTAAGGAATTCCGAACCCATCACAAGGACCAACACAAGAATAAAAGGCAAATCCGCAAAGCAGACCGCGTTCCCTTGCCACGGTCAATGGGAAGCAACACCTATTGAAATCGACGTAAATCTGAAGGTGTGATCCTTCATACCTGTCACCTACATCATCGATGAGCAGGTTCGCCTGCTCACCAATGATATCCGTATAAATCCACCCCAAAAAGGCACCCAAACGGGTGCCTTTTCATTATTATTCTTGTGTGGTATAGCCAACGAACTGTGCAATGTCGCCGTATTTATCCTCGATCTTCAGATAGATCTTGTCGCGGATAAAGGTGATGTACTGTCTGAGATAATTGGATCTCGCACGGTATTGCTTGACCTCGATGGTGTTGTACGCCCTCGCGCCTCTGTCATAGCCCTTTGCCATACGGAAAAGGAGCATAACGAGCTTGAACAAGGTATAAAGCACACGAGCGAAGGTGATATCCTGCGTCAATGTCACGACCACGGTGACGGTCAGAAGCCCCGTGAAAATACAAGCGATCAAGGTCTTGATGAAATGCGTTCTGCTCTTCAGATAGTCCTCTGCGGACACCGGAACGCCGCCTCTCGCGGATTTGTCGCCGTCGTAAAGAAGGATCGCCTCGTTGAGTTCGATCGGCTTGAGCGTTCGGATCTCGACGAGCTTCTTTGCCTTGGATCTGCCGAACCGCCGCTCCAATTCCTCGTAGGGAAGGTCCTTGACCTCGTTCCACATTGCGGGAGTCATACGGAGAACGCGAAGCCTCGTGTTGACCGCTTGTCTCATTTCAAGGTCGATCTGCCAATCGCAGAACACCCCCATCAGAAGAGAACCGACCTCGCCAACCTTGATTACAAGATCATCGTATTCGCTCTTGGCTTTGATGTATTCGCCGTCGAGCTTACCGCCGTCTGAGCCGAGCTTGGTCATCATAACCTCACCGACCACGAAGAGCGCCACCGTCAGAATACCGTCGGACAGAAGCTTCGGACCGACTGCAACGGGACCGAAGTCCGTCCATACGAATCCGATGAGCAGGAACGGAACGAGCATACAGATAAAGAGCGTGAGGTTCTTTCCGACGATGTATGCAAATCCCTTGGAGGTGATGTTATAGCGTTTCTGAAAATCCGTCGTTTTATCGAGGCTCATTTCGAGTCTTTCAAGATCAGCCATCGCCGTCCTCCTTCTTTCCGTAGCGGTTCTCCGCAATGAAGGTCATGAAGGTGCCGATGGCGCAGCCGATGAGCCCGAACCAGAACACCGTGGTAAGATCTCGGATAAACTGATTGATGTACAAAAGGACGTAGGAAACGATGAGCATAATAATCCATACCGCAAGCGGAGGCGCATGGCGCAGATTAAGCTTGTCCCTCAAATACTGAAATACAGCCTTGCGGAACACGATAACGATGATGATAAGGCAGATGATACCGCCCGCGCCGATGGAATGCGACGCACCGTAAGAGACCGTCCAGAGAGGGAAGTGCTCGTATACGGCGTAGATCGGCAGTCCGCAGGAGATGAGAACGCTGAGTATCTTTAAGAGCGCGTATTTGATTTTACGCTTCTTCTCCATGAGGGATCACCTCCTCGGTGTGCAGAGCCTCTTCTTCTGCCGTCTTAATGGAATTGACGGCGGCAAGATGGCGTGCGCCGATCTCTTCCTTTTTGAAGTTCGGAATATTCGCAAGATTCAGAAGCTCGGCGAGCTCGTTGGAGAATTCAAGGTTTGCCTCCGCAGCGCTCTTGAGGAAAGCCTTCAGCTCGTGCAGCTCCTTCTCCAGACGGTCTCTGTCTGCCACGGTCGCTTGGTGCGCCTCAAGCATAGCCGCGATCCTTGCGTCGTACTGCGTGACGATATTTGCCGTCGTAGAAATGTTCTGAAGCGCTTCGCCCATCATTGCCTTGTTGTTCTCGGCAACGGCAACGGTATTATTATTCATGACGCCGATGGACTTATTAAGCAGCTTGTGCTTTCTCATATTATAGAATGCCGTGAAGATCAGCGTGATAACGACGGAGATCTCTTCAAGGTTGGGAAGCACCCATTCTTCGAATTTGACCGACAGAAGATTCGACGCGCCTTCTTCGGGAACTTCGGCGGGAGCCTCGGAAGGTGCCGTAATAGCGCCTCCCGTGGTCGTTTCGGTTGTTTCTGCGGTCGTTTCCTCCGCATATACGGAGAAGGGAAGCGCGAGCAAGAGCAAAATGCAAAGCAAAAGCGTAAGATATTTCTTCATTTGTTGTTCTCCTTCTTAAATCAAAAAATTGAGCGCGTTGGTATCGAAGATGTGGCTGAGCTCATCGAGCTTTTTCTCCGCCGCGTCCGCGCGGCACCTGAGCTCCATCAGCTCCACCGCCGTCGGATGGGGAGGCTGAATCCAACCGCCGCGAACGGCTACCTTTTCAAGCGTGTAAACCTCGCCCTCCAAGGTCGTGAACGTGCCGGGATAATCTCCCGTACAGCCGTTGAAAAGCATGGGCATGATCACGTCTGCACCGGCAGGAAGGCTGACCTCGGTCGCGCCGATCTTCAGGACTCCCGCCGTCTCGCACCCGATCCGCTTGGGATTGGGACCGTGAATCAAGCCTTTTTTGTTGTTAAAGATTGTGATTTTCATAGATTATTCCTTTCCGTCCTGTTCGCAGAAATCGAGAAACATCTGCTCGACCTCTTCCGTCGTAATGCCGTAATCGGAAAGTCCCTTCGGTACTTTCACCATAGGCTTGCGGCAGATTCGCTTGATATCGTCGAGATTGGTATTGACCGCAAGGATCGCGCTTGAGAAGTCGATCAATCCGTATCGCGTAATACAGAGACCGCAGACCTTATAGCCGTCGATAAGAATATCGTTATCGTCGCGGATCACGTTCAAGCCCTTCGCCTTGAGCCATTCGACGAAATGATCTCTGAACCGCCAAAGCCATCCGTTTTCAGGCGTGTCCAAATGGGAAAAGATGATATCCCCCGGATTTGCGAGGATTGTACCGCCGTTATTGTAGGATTCTACAACCTCGTAGCCGAGAGCCTTACAAACTTCCTCGTCTACCTGATATTTTCTGTGTACGATCGCCACCGGGCGCTCGATGATAACGTATCCGATTTTGTGAATCGCTCCGCGAATATGCCTCTCGACTTCGCTGATCCATTCAGACTGTGTAGGTTTGATGATTTCCATTTTTATTTAACCCTCCACAATATAATTTGCATAATTGCTCCAACCGTCTGCCGCTTTATACGCCGCAGAACATCCTGCGGGAACAATAATTTTAGCTTCACTGCGCCATGATCCAAATATAGGATAGCTTCCCAGAAATCTTGGTGGAGTAGTTGCTTGCATTATAATTACATTTGGCATGACACAATAAGAAGTACCATAACCACGCGCAAGTATAGTATCTCCGACATTGTCAAGGTTTGCTGGCAAGGTAATCGTGCCGTTATTCATCTTACTTGCAGAGGAGGATTCCATCTTAAACACTTTATTGCCCATTCTTGTAACAGAACTTGGTAACGAGGTAATATTGATATTATAACAATCTTCAAAGACGCTGTTCTCAAGACTTTTAACATTCGGCAAGGATGTGAGTGTAATATTTGTGCAACCTGAAAACGCTCCCGCGCCTATGTATAGAAGAGTACTTGGAAGAGCGCTTAATGTAAGTCCCGTACAATTGTTAAAAGCCGATGTTCCAACAGTATTAAGTTTACTTGGCAACGAACTAAGGGTAATTCCGGTGCAACCGTCAAATGCATATGTCCCAATCTTTGTAATATTTTTGGGAAGAGAACTCAATGTTAGTCCTGTGCAGTCCTCAAATGTGCCATCCATGATTTCTGTAAGTTTACTCGGCAACGAACTGAGGGTAATTCCGGTGCAACCGTTAAATGCACTGGCTCCAATATTGGTAACAGTTTCAGGAAGAGAGCTCAATGTAAGTCCTGTACAACCGGAGAATGCACTTGAGCCAATACTTGTAATACCACTTGGAAAAGAGATGCGGTTAAGCTCTGTACAGCCGCAAAATGATACATTAGTAAATTCTCGTATATCGCCAAGATCATCAACGGCAGTTATACATCCGCACCGACCAATGTCATAATCTTTTGAGCCTGTTTGGAAACTTCCAGTGCTAAAACCGTTATAATCGCCACTAATTGTTAAAACTCCACTCTCTGGCGTGCTAACACTGTCAGATACTCCGTTGAATGTACCGAATTGCACCGGCATACTATTAGTACCACTAAAAGTAAGCGTTTTTGTAATTCCGCCGTAGGTAACCTTTACTACGCTATCAGCACTCTTTGGGTAGATATCGAGTAAAATAAATTGCTCGCCGGTGTATGTTGTTTCTCCGGCATAGGTATCCGAAGTTATCTTTTTAACTTGCAGCTTTATAGGCTTACTTGACACCCATACTGTCACGCCACCGATAGTAATTTGAGTTACGTTTCCCTCCGGAATGGCAAGGCTTCTTAATGTAGCAAAATTCATCCTGCACGCACCACCTTCGTAACGGTCGAGCCGTCCTCAAGAGTGAACGTCCACGTTTCCGTTGGAATAGCCGGGATATCACTTTTCATTGCCATCTCCGCGCTATTATACGTCGGTCTCGCGCCGCTACCCGTCATCGCAATCGCACGAGAGGAATCACCGATGTTCGTAGCGCTTCCCGTAACGCCGAATTCCGCAATCGTGATTTTTACTGCGTCGCTCGGCAAGGCGTTTGCCTGCGCCACCGTGGGGATGTAATCGCCGTTCACGTTGGACAGAATGTGCGCGTTGACGTTGTTGCACCATGCATTCACGGTAACGTATACGGCGCTTTCGGACGTGCTGTAATGGATAGCGTTGATCTTGGAGTAGGTGTTGAGAAGACGGATCGCCTTTGCGTTCGTGTTGCTGTCGTCGCTCGATACGGCAACCCAAATCAGCTCTCCGCCTCTCGACGTGATGAGCATAGCGAAGCCTTTATCATACCAATTACCCGTTCCCCAATTGCCAAATCCGGAGATCTTGACGTAAGCGACGCCTGAATTACTGAGCCCGGTCGAGACGGTCTTGGCAATTTCTGTTGCGGCGGCAGCGCCGATGTTCGCAGGCGTTATTTTTTGCCAAGTGTTATCGTTGCGGAGAAATGTCGCGGCGTCCGTTGCCTGCGTCGTCGGAACGTGATTTCCGTGGGCAAAGTCGGATATTTCCGATTTTGTGTGCGTATGTGCGCTCGGTGGCATGGTCGAAGGGAAGTCCGGGATCTGCGACTTTGAGTGGTTATGGGAAGCCGGAGCCGCGCCCACCTGAGAAGCCGTCACACCGTGAGGATTGCTCTTGCTGCCCGCATGAGCATTGAAGACATCCTGCGAAACGAGACCGTTGATGATGTTGCCGATGGGAACCTCGATGGTGTCACCGCTTTGCAATTCAAAGACGAGCTTGCCGTTCTCCTCTCGACCGCCTACGATGGCGCTCTCCAAAGGGAGGTCGACGGACCCGCTTGCGAAAACGGTGCCTTCCTTGTTTTTCAACGAGATCGTTACGACGTGGTCCTCGTCCATAGAGATGTCAAGCGTGACACCCTCAATTCCGGCGATTTTTTTCGGTACCCAAGCGCCGCCGGAAACGGTCATAACCTTGCCATCGTCCTCTTCCGTGGTGTCGGGAAGCATATTGTCGATATTGGCGTCGAAGCGAGCCTGCCGTTCTCTCTCGGCGGCCACTCTGTCTGCCTCAGCTTTGGCTCTCGCGATTTCCTCTGCCGCTCTCTGCGCCTCTGCCGCGGAACGGTTAAGCTCTGTTTCGGCGCGAACGCGCTCCGCGTCGATTCTGACGTCCTCGCCTTGTCTTCTTTTCTCCAAGTCGGAGGCCAAGCGGGCTTAGGAAGACAAAATTTGTATTCAACTCCTTGGCTCA
>JAZRLQ010000042.1:0-8566 GCA_045646925.1 Eubacteriales bacterium | reverse complement strand
GTCGTCGAGGGCGCCGACCCCTACCGATGGTTTGATGATATTCGAGAGTATTCTCTTTCTGTCTTTGGTGCATATCGTGACAAAATAAGCACCGCAGAACTGTAATCATAATGTTTAAGCCGCAAATCTTTTCGTTTCGGTAGATCTTTTTCTTTATCCATTTTCATCACCCATCCCATTATACCACAGATCGGCAGAGAAAACAAGTTCTTTGCCGAAATTTTTATGTCTGTCATTTCTCCGCTAAGAACACACCCCGAAGGACGAGGTTTATTTTTTGCGTAAAAGGAATATTTTTCGGGACAAGTAAATATATATGGAACAGAAAAGGAAAGGATGGTAAAGGACATGGATGAAGAGCTTTTTCACATACTGAAATACTTGCCGGAGAAGGTCTCCGCCGCCGTATGCGCGTTTGCGCGGACGACGGGGCGTGGCGCCGGCATTTCCGAGATCAGACTGCGCGCGAACGCACCGCTTTCGATCTCCTGCGGCGCGGGGAACGTCCATCTGTTCGATGGGAAGAGTGTGATCTGCGACGAATACGAGGTCGCGGAAGCGTTGCAGAAGCTCTGCGAGGACTCGGTGCATACCTACGGAGAAACCTTGAAGGAGGGCTTTATTTCGCTTGAAAACGGGTATCGTATCGGCGTTTGCGGCAGAGTCGGCGTTTCGGGCGATTCGATCCGAAGCGTATACGGCATTTCGTCGCTTTCGATCCGCATTCCGCACCCGATACGCAACGTCGCGCGGAGCATAAAACCGCTTCTTCTGCGTGACGGACGGATCGAGAGCGCGCTGTTTTACGCCCCTCCGAACGTCGGAAAAACGACGCTTATCCGTTCGCTCGCCTCCGAGCTTTCGGGCGGAAGCGCGCCGCGACGGGTGGCGCTCATCGACACGCGCGGGGAGCTTTATATGCGCGAGATGTTTTGCGATCACCTCGTCGACGTTCTCCACGGTTATCCGCGCGCGAAGGGCATTGAGATCGCGACGAGAACGCTTTCTCCCGAGGTCATTTTCTGCGACGAGATCGGCTCTGCCGAGGAAGCGAGGGCGATCCTCGGCGCGCAGAACAGCGGCGTTCCGCTGATCGCAACGGCGCACGCCGACGGCAGAGAGGCGCTTTTCCGCCGCCCCAATATCCGACTTTTGTTTGAAAATCGCATTTTTCGCTATTATATCGGCGTTTCGCGCAGGGCGGGGACGAAGGACTTTTCCTTCGACGTTTTCGACGCGTCGGAAGCGCTGCAGACCGTATGAATGGAGGCGTTTCTGTTGAAATGGATCGGAGCAGGCATTTGCTTTCTGATTTCCGTCGCGATCGGATTTTCGGCGGGCAAGAACGAAAAGGCGCGCACGAGACAGTGCGAGGCGTTCGTTGATTTTTTCGTCTACATTCACAATCAGGTCAGCTATTTTCTTGCGCCGACCAAATTGATGTACAAGAATTTTCAGAACGAGGTTCTCGAAAAAACGGGATTTCTCGAAGCGCTTTGCGCACATGAGAAGGACGAGGTCTATTTCGACGCGTGGGCGCACGCGCTCTCGGATTGCAGAGAGAGGCTGAATCTCTCCGAGGCGCAGTATGAGATCGTGCGCGCGTTCGGCTCCTGCGTCGGCAAAACGAACGAGGAGCTTCAGCTGAAGCATTTGGAGTATTACACGAAGGCAATGCGCGCGGAAACGGAAAAGCAGAAGCTGCAGATGAAGAAAAACATCAAGCTGTACAGAACGCTCGGCTTTTCCGTCGGAGCTTCGATCCTCATCCTCGTTATCTGAACGGGATTCAATATGATTACGGAGGTGTTTTTTTTGAATACGGAGCTTTTACTGAAGGTCGCGGGAATCGGCATTCTCGTGACGGTGGCATATCAGATCTTACATAAATCGGGCAGAGACGAGCAGGCAATGCTCGTTTCACTGACGGGGCTCATCATCGTTTTGTTCATGCTCGTGCAGGAGATGGGAGGGCTTTTCGATTCCGTGAAAAGCATATTCGGCTTGTGAATATCGTTCAGATTTGCGGATTCGGCTTTCTTGGCGTGATCACGGTTTTGGTTTTAAGGAGCTTTCGTCCCGAATATGCGACGGTCGCGGGGATCGCCGTCGGGCTGCTTTTGCTCGCGGGAACACTCACACCTCTTGCCGACGTATTGCGCGGCGTTGTCGCGATCGCGGAGGACACGGGCTTTTCCGTCTATTCCTCCGTCATTCTGAAATCGATGGGGATCGGGATTCTGGCGCAAACGACCGCCGACGTATGCCGCGACAGCGGCGCGGGCATGATCGCCTCGAAGGTCGAATTCGCCGCGAAGATCGTCATTTTGCTTCTTTGCCTGCCCATGATGGAAACGCTGATGTCGTTAATAGAGGGGTTTTTGGAATGAGAAAACGAAAGCTTGCGGCGGTTGCGCTGACCGTTCTTGTCTTGTTTTTACGTCCGGGCGCGCTCGTTTTTGCCACGGAAACGACTTCGGATGGGGCGGTGGAGATCACAGTGCCGGACGAACTTCGGGATTATCTGCCCGACGGGGTCGAAAATTTTGAGCCGACGGAGGTCATGGAGCAGTTCAATTTCGGCTTTTTCACGAAGACCTTGATCCGCATTTTGTGCGAAGCGGCGCCCGACGCGGCGAGGAGCTTTGCCGCGCTTCTCGGCGTGATGATACTGTGCGCGGTGCTGGGGATATTGAAACGAACCGTCGCGGCGCAGGGATTGCAGGTCTCGCTGGATCTCGTCGGCATGGTCTGTATCGCAACCGCGGTCTTCGCGGTGACGGAGAGTGCCTTCGGACTTGCGGAGGAGTTCGTCGGGAGCGTGTCCGCGTTTATGAGAAGGATCACGCCGACGATGTCGGGCTTCATGATCGCGCGTGGGGAGATCACCTCGGCGGCGGTCGTTTCGGGCGTGATCTTCACGGCGCTCTCCGTGCTTGAGCAAACGGTCGCGAACGTTCTTTTTCCGCTCATCCGACTCTCACTCTGTCTGTCTGTCGTCAGCACGGTGTTTGGGATTTCGGGCATAGCGGGTCTTGCGCCGACGATACGAAAGCTCACGTCCTACGTCTTCGGCTTCGTCACGGCATCGCTTTCGGCGGTGCTGACGTTCCAGAAGCTCGTCGCAAAAAGCACGGATTCGCTTGCGATGAGAGGCATTCGTTTTGCCGTCGGTCAGTTCGTCCCCTTCGTCGGCGGCGCGGTCAACGAGGCGCTTTCGACCGTGATGGGCGGGATCGGCGCGATCAAGGCGGCGACGGGCGTGACGGCGGCGGTGATCGTATCGCTCATCGCGGCGGTCCCCGTCGTGCGTATTCTGTTAAATAAGATGTTCATGGAGCTGATCTCCGTTTTCGCAGGGATACTCGGGCTCTCCGGCGAGGGCAGGTTGATGAGCGAGGTCGGCGCGTGCCTCGGCTATACGGCGGCGGTCATGGCGATCTCGGCGGTCTTTTTCATCCTCTCGCTTGCGATGATGGCGGCGGTGTGAAGGGATTTTTGGAAAAAAACGTCTGCGCACGAACCCGATCATATCGTAGGAGAGACGTTTCGCCTCCCGAAAGCCTTCCCCTTTGGAAAGGGGAAACGGTCAACTTTTTTCTTTGCCAAAAAGAAAAAAGGTTGCAAAAAAGAAGTTGGTACGGCGCCCATCAATTGTCCCGCACGTGATTCTTCTGTTTCCGCAGGTACAATGCCTCGGAATCAGCTTTATCTACACCCGAAGCGAAGAGGTTGGGAATCCTTGGTTCACGAACGGGCGGTTTCGATTTGATGGGCGCGGTGCGTACCGAGTCACATCACGCGAACCGCGAAACACGAACCGTGTGGGTTCGCGTTTCATGATTCGTGGGACTTACGATCTTGTCGATGCAGGGTGCCTCTGTCGCACCTCATCGCCCCCACTTGGGGATTTGTCCCCTCTGTGTGCGGTTGCGCACGAACTCCATTTACCTTCCTCAAGGGGAAGGCAAATAAATAGTCTGCGCACAAATTCGGGTGAAAGAAAGGAATCATATGAAGGAATGGATCGCATATCTCGGAGAGATCGTTCTGATCACGGCGGTATCGGGGCTTTTGTACCACGTAGCGCCCGAGGGCAACATGAAAAAGCACCTGCATTTCGTGATCTCGCTTTGCATACTGACGGCGCTTGCGATACCGATGTTTTCGATGGTCACGGACCTGCCGCGGATTTTTGAAGAGAGCTACGAGGAGGTCAAAAACGACGAGCCGACCGTCAGCGAGGACTTGACGGAATCGCTGATCGCCGCGAGCAAAAAGGAGATCGAGTCCGCGATCGCGGCGTACGTTTCCGACGTATACGGGATTCCTGCGGCGTCGGTCCACGTGGAAACGGTACTGAACGCCGACGATCCCGAAAGCATTGAGATCACGGAGATCCGCGTCGCGCTCGGCGGTGGCTTCGATGGGGACGTGCGCGCGATCCGCGACGATCTGCGCGGAATGTTTCTTGGAAAAAGCGAGATCACGGTATCTGTGGAAGGGAGGTGAAGGGATTGAGCTTTTTGAACACGCTTTCCGCAAAGAAAAAGAATCTGATCCTCGTTGTCCTCGGAATCGTCGGCCTTATGCTGATCATTTTCGGCACGTTCGGGGAACGAAAGGAGAAGGACGAAGAAATTTTGCAAAACGAAAAAGAAAATGTGTCAACTTTGGAATATATTGCGGCTCTTGAGAATAAGATTGGAAACATAGCAGAGCAGATCACGGGTTCTGACAACGTACGGGTGATCGTGAGTGTTTCCTCGGGTACGGAATACATATACGTGTCCAACGAGAAGCAGGGGGAAAATTCTTCCTCAAAGGAATATATCACGGTCAGAACGGAGAACGGCGCAGACGAGCTGATTCTGTTCAAGGAAATCTATCCTTGTGTGACGGGCGTTTCCGTAGCTTGCAAGGGCGGCGATTCACCGGAGATCCAAGCGAAGCTGATCGCGGTGATCTCCACGTCGCTGAACGTCGGAAGCAATCGGATCTGTATCGTCGGTATCAAGTGATGGAAATTATATTTTAAAAACCAAAAGGAGATCTTGTCATGAGAAACGAAGAAAGAGCAGCGCTCAGAGCGGGCGCAAACGAAGAAATGGAAGAAATCACCGCGCTCGGTCTTCCCGAAACCGAAGAAAAGGAATTCCGCTTCAAGAGCATTTTCACGGGTGAGGGCGGCTGGAAGAGATTCGGTATCCGCAATATCGTCATCGTGCTTTCCGTCCTTCTGATCGGAGCGGCGGTTTACGTCAACTGGTCGATTTTCGGCGGTGAAAACAACACGGGCGATCTGAATAACGGCGGTAGCAATCTCGTCGGCGGCAGCGTGGACGGCGGCAATGCGGAGGGCGGACAGAACAGCGACGAGACTGTTGACTTCTTCGCGGCTTCCCAGATCGAACGCCAGCGCGCAAGAGACGAAGCGATCGAGGTTCTTCAGAGCGTCGTAGACGATGCAACCGCGCTTGAATCCGCGAAGGAGCAGGCGCTCGCTGATATCGCGGCGATCGCGGCGAATATCGAGACCGAAGCGAACATCGAGTCTCTCATCAAAGCGAAGGGCTTCGAGGAATGCGTTGCCGTCATCAGCGGCGATAAGGCGAACATCGTCGTCAAGAGCGAAGGACTCAAGCCCAATCAGCTCTCCCAGATCCTCGAGATCGTCTATCTTCAGGCGGATATCCTCCCCGCAAATGTTACTATCTCCGAAAGGTAAGAATAAGGGAAAGAACGAAGGCGCGAGCCTTCGTTCTTTTTGTTTGCATTCCCCTCGCACCGTACGCCCTCTCCGTCACGCCTTGCGGCGCGCCACCTCTCCCGAAGTGAGAGGCTTGGGATTGGTTCCGTCTGCGCACGAGCTGATTGATATTCCCCTCGCGAAAAAACCCCGAAAACGATCGTTTTCGGGGAGATCACGTTATTGCTTTTTGCAACCGCAACCGTTATCGCTCTCGCCCTTCAGCTCGCAGAGGGATGGCGGATAAAATTCGTTGACGGGGAACGCCATATGCTTGAACATCTTGCAGGGATCGTCGGAGGAGGGAGAAATGCATTCCTTTTCGGGAACGGTGTATTCCGTGCCGTGAACGAGGTATTGCGCGGGGCGCTCAATGCGGACGACGGAGAAGAAGCCGAGCGAGATGGCGAGAACCTTTCCGTGATTTTCGTGCGAGATCCTGCCGTCCATGCAATTGCAAACGGTTTCGGGGAAATCCTCCGTATGCAGATGGCAACGGGGGCGGTCGCACACGTCGAGAATGCGGGTATTCAGCACGAGCGGATCCACGACCTCGAAAACGGCGGTGGGCAGATTGTTGCCGGGCGTTTCCGCATGGTGACAACCGCAGAAATTCGAATCGCCGCTATCGCTCTTGAAGATATTGACGTTGCCCTCGCCGCCGTAAAGGATCACCTTTTTCTCGACGACGGCGATTCCGTCGGTCTCCTGCGCTCTGCCGAGACAAGCGCAGATCTCGACGGTGACCTTGATATACATGGTAATGCTGATCTGATAAAAACCGCGGTTGAACGGCACGTTGTCGACGTGAATGTTTGCGCAAAGGATCTTCGCGCACTTGGTGCGGACCGCGGACGCGCGTTCCAATAATTCGTTTCCGATATCGGAAAGATATACGGTGACGTCTTCGAAGCAGTCTTTATCACGGCAACTGTCCAGAATGCGGTTGGTGTCGATGTAAACTGCGTCACGGCTTCCGCAATAAGGGTTGGTGTTTCGGATATCAGACATAAAGATCTATCATTCCTTTCATAAACAGCGTTTATACGAGAGGCTGCCTCATGAAAATGCCTCTCGCTATATCCTATGCACGAAAGTCGGAATTGTGAACGTCGCTCGAACGATATCGAGTGTTTTTGGACGGTTGCGTCAAAATGAATCACGGGGTTGTACGGGAGATGTTTCGCCTCCCGTGAATACATGGCGAATTCGCGTTGCAATTTCGTCGACGGGATTCTGTAGAAATCCGAGGTAACACCTCATCCGTCAACCTGACGGTTGCCACCTGTCTCGCTGCGGGTCGGTCACGCTCGGGATCTGAAAGCCGATTCAACACCCTCGCGCCGCTTTGCTACCCACTGGAGAAGGCAGAGGGAGGCGAAAAGAGAAAAGCTTCCCTTTTGGGAAGCTTTTCAAATACTCCTTATCCGAGCAGAACGTCCGTGACGAGCATGAGGCAGAAGCCTGCGAGAAGCGCGTAGGTCGCGCCTCGTTCGTGTCCGTGTGCGTGGGTTTCGGGGATCATTTCGTCGCTGATGACGTAGAGCATGGTGCCGCCCGCGAACGCCAGCGCGAAGGGAAGGATCGCCGAAGCGAGGTTGACGGCGAAGTAACCGATGAGCGTGCCGACGATCTCGACGACGCCCGTCAGCATGGCGAGCACGAGGGTTCTGGAGGGCTTCACGCCTGCGGCAAGCATGGGCGCGATGATGACCATGCCCTCGGGGATATTCTGCAGAGCGATACCGCCCGCGATGATGAGTGCTTGCGCCGTGTCGCCCGCGCCGAAGCCGACGCCGGCAGCGATACCCTCGGGAAGATTATGTATCGCGATGGCACTGACGAAAAGCAGAACCTTGTTCAGATTTCCGTTCGTGTGAGGCTCGGAATCCATTCCCGCCATTTTATGCAGGTGCGGAACCAATCTGTCGATGAGGTTTAAGCAGATCGCGCCCGCGAAAATTCCCGCAACGGTGATGAGAAGCCCGAATTTGCCGCCGTATTCGACGGAGGGCAGGATCAGACCGATGACCGCCGCGGCAAGCATAACGCCCGCGGCAAAGGACAAAACGATGTCAGAAAAGGTATGGGAGAGCTTTTTGAATAAAAAACCGATGACGGCGCCGATCACCGTCGCGCCGCCGACACCCAAAGCTGTCAATAATACGAGTTCCATAAAAAGATCCTTTCGTTTGAAGTGGTAGGGAGGGGGGATGTAAAATAGAAGAACGGAGCGATTAATTTTTGTTTAGCGGAATTGAATTGGAAATTAACGTGTTGCAACCGAAGTCATATTACGAACAAAAGCGGCGAACCGCCGCTTTTATTCGCAGTATATGGGTTACGCTTCCTCAGAGAAGCTGTCTTTCGCAACGCCGCAGAGCGGGCATTCGAAATCTTCGGGGAGGTCTTCGAATTTCGTGCCGGGTTCAATGCCGAGCTCGGGAGCGCCGAGTTCTTCGTCGTATACCCAGCCGCATACGTCACATACGTATTTTTTCATAATTTTTCTTTCCTTTCGGTTTCTTTTGGTTTGAGTTTCGTTCAATTTCGGAAGCGGATTCCGTCGGACGTCGCCCGTTTTATGCAATGGGCTCGAAATCAGCCGCGCCGTGCTTGCAGAGCGGGCAGATGAAATCCTCGGGGAGCGGATCGCCCTCGTAGACGTAGCCGCAGATCTTGCAGACGTGGCCCTTCTTGCCTTGGGTTTCGGGCTTCGGCTTCACGTTGTTCTGATAATAGGTGTAGGTCATGGTCTCCTTGTCGGAAAGCACTCTCGCCTCGGTTACGGAGCAGATGAACATACCGTGCGTGTCG
>JAZRLQ010000041.1:0-4589 GCA_045646925.1 Eubacteriales bacterium | reverse complement strand
CAGCTTCACGCAACCTGCATGGAGGTTGGCGATGACGCGCAGTACGCGTTCCGTCTGCCCTTGATGGCAAAGCAGATCAAGGTTCTTTTCGACGAAGAACCTGAAGAATTGGAACGCTTTGCAAAAACGAGCCAGGCTTCTCAGGCGGAAGCGATGAAGTTCTTTATCGAACGTTTCCGTAGCGGAAAATGGAAGCGTACGGGTATCATCTGGTGGAATCTGATCGACGGTTGGCCGCAGTTCTCCGATGCCGTTGTGGACTATTATTATGCGAAAAAATTGGCGTATTACGTCATCAAGCGTTCGCAGCAGCCGATCTGCCTGATGTTCCGCGAACCGCAGGATGGAAAAATCGAGCTCGTCGGCGCGAACGAATTTTTGGAGGACGTGACCGTTTCCTATTGCGTGAAGGATCTGAAAACGGGTACGGTTGCGGCGCAGGGAACGGCGTTCTTGCCGAAAAACAGTGTTTCGACGGTTGCTCTTACCAATCATATGACCGACGGTATGCATTTCTACGTTATGGAATGGACCTGCGCTCAGCATAGCGGAAAGAACTATTACGTTTGCGCGGAAGCGCCGTATTCGTTCGACGAATATTACGGATATATGAAGTCGAGCGGTATGTGGGAAGCGGATTTTCTGTCGTAAATGAACATATTTTTCGCGCGGAATTGGATCTAAAGAAGAAAATGCCACCGTATTGGGTTTACCCAATACGGTGGCATTTGTTGTTTTTACAGTTGGAATTTGTGGTATGCCCTCGGCAGACTTTATACGGAGAGTTCGTTGATGACCCCCTCGTTGACAAGCGCATTTTCGGGACAATCCGACATTTTGAGTTTATTTACGGTGCCGTAATTGATGACGTCTGTAAACGGCGTTCCCGTTGCATTTTCGGAGGAAAGATCATGAAGGATCAGATGATCCACCGAAGCGTTTTTCTCAATGCAGACTGTGTTGACGGGATTTTCGAATTCTCTGCGGTGCAGATGCTCTATGCTCAAATTTTTGACGCGCGTATATTTCTGAATGGAGATGAAAGGGAAATGGTAGTGCTTGAATCTTCCCATATGAACTTCCTGGATGGGCAAACGGCGCGATTTTGCGGCGTGGATATTATTTAAAACGATGGCGTCAAAATATCCTTCCGTTTCGCGCGGATAATATTTGGTAAATCCAATGCAATACTGATAATACGTTCCGAATACGTTAGAAATCGTGACGTGAGAAACGCGATGGTCGTCTGTCAGCAGGCGGACGGCGCTATGGCAATTTTCGGCGAAAATTCCGTCGATTTCAATATGCGTGATATCACCGCCGGAGCCTTCATGCGCGTTCAGTGCGACGAGATCGTCATAGCAAGCGCCCTGCAGATTTCTCATCACGCCGAAATGACAGTTCCCGTTCAGATGGATGCCATCCATATTGGAGGCGATGGGGTTTCCGTCGTTGAAGTCGAAAACGATATTTTCGATCGTGAAATAAGAGCCTGTATCGATCATAACGGCGAAGTTGGCTGGGTCTTTCAACGTGAGATTGGAAATTTTGAAATTTCTGACGTTGTAGAAGAACATGATGTGGCCGAGATAGCCGTTGTCATCAAATTTGCCCGTATAGACGGGATTGGGCGTTTGGTTTTTGTTATTGAAGTTCCAGATTCCGCCCTCGATCTCGAAATCGTGGCACGTGTCTTCGCGATCCGGTGAAAGCCGATCGTAGAAATACCAGAGAGATTTTTGCGGTCCCGTCAGAAATTCGCGCAGACGGGGTTGGGGCTTTTCGACGGTTTTGTTCTGAAGCATGAAGCAATCGGAGAAGTCAGCCAGTTTGATCTCGGCGTATCGTGGGAGTTTGAGCTTGAAACGGGATGGGATGACCAAGGGCTTTGAAATCAGATATCTTGTTTTCGGCGGAGGTAAGGTCAACTCGCAACCGCCTTGATCGATCAATTCCTGTATTGCGGCGGTATCGTCGTGGATACCGTCTCCGTAAAGAACGTGGCTTGTCATGAGAATCTTCCTTTCGTTTTATATTAGTTTGAATAATAGTCCCAAGGGCGATCTTGCTCACAAACGATGGAGATCTCGCGATCGACGGGAGAGAAATCTGTGAAAAAGACCGTGAACTGCGAGGGAGAAACGGGCAGACTGCCACGCATTGCCTTGTGATAGAAGTGCTTCGCAAACGCGCCCTTGAAGGTGATCTGATCGCCGCCGAAATTGCAAAGCGAAATATCTCCGTCTGCGGCGCAAATGAAGCCTCCCGCTTGCGCTTGCGTCATGGCGCTTCCCGCTTTTACAAATACGTCCGGCGTAGTGGCGAATTCGAGCTTGAAGGGTACGTTTGGCATTCCCGTTGTCTGAACGTGCAGATCCAATCCGTTTTCCGTGAAGGTAAGGTCGAGGATGTATCCATATTCGCAATGACAAACGCTTTTGCGGCTGCTGTAATCCATAGACCAGTAATTTTCCGATCCTTCGGGCGGCGTATCAAAGGGATGTTTGTAATCTGCATCCGCATGGAAGGTCATGCGGTACTGTTTTTCACCGATCTTTTCGATCGTATCGGAATAAAACTGCGCTTTCGCGAAGAAGGAGGAGCATATTCTTGCGAAAACGCTGATGTTTCCTGCGGTAATATGCAAAAAGTTGGGATTTTTCGAAAGAATGGTATAAACGGATCCGTTTTGTTTGGCTCTGACGACGTTGGTTTTCGGGTGATAGATATGAAAGTCCTCGTCAATAGAGGGAATCGTCGAAAGATCGATGTCACTTGCTATCAACTGCGGATGGCGTAAAAATACCTCGAAGGTAAAGGAGGGAGGGCTGAAGGAGTCTCTCTTATTGAGCGCGCTGGCGAGGATCTGCAAAAAGATCGGATCGTTCGTGGCGGCGTACGCCATGAGACAGATATCGCCGTAGCGGTCGAAATCGAAGAGCGCGGCGCTTCCGACCTCGCCCTTGTCTTTGCGACGGGAATTCTGTGTGAAGATCAGACTTCCTTTTTCAATATATTTATAAACGAGGAGAAGATTTTTCTTGACGTGCTCGAAAAGCTCAGGCATATTTGCCTGAATGGCGATCTCGCAAAGCGCTCTGTCGGAAACTGCGCTGTACATTCCTGCGGAGCGTTCGGAGAATTCTCCGTTTTCATCGATGTCGATCTTTTCCGCGAGATACTTGTTTGCGAGAGTCAGAAAACGCTCGTCTTTTTCGCGCACTGTGTTATAAGCATGGAAGAGCGCGGCGGTATGTACCCAACGGTGATTGGGCGTATGGAATCCGCTGACGAGAAGACCCCGGCAGATGCGCTCCGTGATATGATAGATCTTTTCCGTGACTTCCTCTTCTCTTGCTGTTTTTTGCGGCAGTGCTTCCATGTGCTTATATGCGGCGCAAAGACTCGGCGTTGCGAAAAATTCGGCTTGATGGTAATTGGAAATCGTCAGGTCGTTCGTTCCGTCCTCGTTCGTGGTTTTTTCTGCGGCAAAGCAGGTCGTTTCGATAAAATCGAGAACTTCGGGTTGTCTATAATAGATGCTGTCGGGGCAAACGTACAGAAAGACGCTTTTGTGGATATAGGCAAGCTCCATGCCTGGCTCGTGAATACCGCTTTCCAGAATATGCTTGCCGTAATCCGGACTTTCGGGATCGCGTATTGTCGAGCGCATTTGTCTATGTTGACTTTTTTCCGCACAGTGTAAAACATCACGATAAAGAAATTTCATAACAATCTCCGATCTGCTTTTTTGTTTGGTCACGCTACGTATCATTTTCTTTGACCAAATCGTTTTCATTGCACATATATTATAACGGATTTTTGTCATAAGGTCAAGATGACGCCACGATGTTTTTTGAAATATGTTGCTTTTTACACAAATGCCCCCGACAATTTTCATTGTCGGGGGCATAAAGCTAAAATTATTTGGTGTACTTCTTGACGATTTCGGTCATCTGATCGAGCTTGCTTTCGATATCGAGAGCGAGCTTGAGCTGTGCGCGCGCACGGATGAGATTGTGCTTGTCACGGCGGGTCTGGAAGTAAACGTCACCGTTGAGATAGTCGCCGAGGAAGCGGAGAACGAGCTCGTAGGTGAGGAGGAATGCGGAGAAGGGAAGAAGTTCGATTTCTTTTTCGGTGATATTGTTACCAACACCCTTGAGGAAGCCGGAAACGTATTCTTCGAAGAGGTCGAGACGGTGATAAACCTTGGAGAGATCTTCTTCGTCTTCTGCGGAGTTACAAGCAGCGAAGCGAATGCTGTCGCCGAAGTCGTAAAGGAGAGAACCGGGCATAACGGTATCAAGGTCGATGACACAAACGCCTTTGTTCGTGTTGTCGTCGATCATGACGTTGTTGAGCTTGGTATCGTTGTGAGTAACGCGGAGCGGGATTTCGCCGTTTGCGAGCGCGTCTACGACAACGTGAGCGAGAGACTCGCGTTTTTTGATTTCTTCGATTTCATAAGCGCATTCGCAAGCTCTGCCTGCAACGTCGTTTTCAAGCGCGGTCATGAAATCGTTGTATCTGGAAACGGTATTGTGGAAGTTCGGGATGGTTTCGTGAAGCGTTTCTGCGGGATAATC
>JAZRLQ010000040.1:0-6492 GCA_045646925.1 Eubacteriales bacterium | reverse complement strand
GTCGCGTAGTCTCTGAGAGTGTATACCCAAGAGCCAACGGTCGTGATTTCCTTGGAGCAGATATCGAAATGGGGGTTGATCGTTGCGTCGCCGCCGTTGATAAAGAAGCCGAGCTCGCAGAGACCGCCGCCGTTTCTGATGAACTTATAGATGTTCGCGTGAGCGACGGGAGAGCCCGTGCACTGGAACGCGAAGTCTGCATAGTAGCCGCCGAAAGCGTCCTTAACAGCTTCAGCGAGTGCTTCAATGCCCTTGTGATCCTTGAAGTTTACGGACTGAGTTGCGCCCATTTCCTTAGCGAAAGCAAGGCGTTTTTCTTCGCCGTCAACTGCAACGATATTTTCGATACCCATGGTTCTGAGAACAGCGATGCAGATCAGACCGATAGGACCGCAGCCCTGAACGACAACTCTGCTGTTGAAGCGGAGAATGCCGGTGGTCTTTGCTCTTTCAACCGCGTGGATCAGTACCGCGCAGGGCTCGATGAGGATTCTGGAATCGAGGTCGAGATCGCTTACGTTGAAGATGGTGGATCCGCCTCTTACGAGGATGTAATCTGCAAACCAACCGTTGAGATGTACGTCGTCGTCGGGAAGAAGACCGTAAACGTCAGCGCCGCCTACGTTCTGCTTGTTGAGGTCGTACATGGTGATATCGGGGTTATCCTTGAAGATCATGCAGGTAACGACCTTATCGCCGACTGCGAGGGGCTTGCCCGCGCTGTCCTTCTTTACGTTTTTACCCATCTTGACGATTTCGCCGGTGCCTTCGTGACCGAGAGCAACGGGGATAAGGCCAAAGGGATCGCGCTTGTATTCATGAGCGTCCGTACCACAAACGCCGCAGCCTTCAACCTTGACGAGAACGTCGTCGTCGCCGACCTCGGGCATGGGGTACTCTTTGATTTCAATTTTTTCGAGTCCGGTCAGCATAGCAACCTTCGCAGTCTTCGGGATCGAAGTTGCGGGAGCGTCCGCGGTTACGTTCGCGGTGCTCTTCATGTTTGCAAGGACCTGCTGAATGATCAACTCGATATTGACGTTATTCATATCCATGGTTCATTCACCCTTTCTCAAAAATTTCCTTACCGTAAGCGGCAAGGGCGGTATCCTCGCTTTCGCTTCCGCCGCTGACACCGATCGCGCCGATGATCTCGCCCTCTCGGTTGCAAAGCGGCTCGCCTCCGCCGAAAATCACGATCTTACCTTGATTGGTAAATTGGATTCCGTAAAGCGAAGAACCGGGTTTGGCAAGCTCCGAAAGCTTCCACGTCGGCATTTTCAGCGCAACGGAGGTATAAGCCTTGTTCAAAGCGATATCGTAGCTTGCGATGTAAGAATCGTCCATACACTGAACGAGCACGGGGTTTGCGCCCCGATTGGAAACGGCGACAACAGCCTTCACGCCGATCTCGGAAGCCTTCTTGCGAACAGCCTCCGAAAGCGCGAGCGCCATATCCAGCGTCATATCCGAAACGTCCGCCATTTTCCGAATCACGGCATCTACAACGCCTGTCAATTCTTTTTCATTCATGGCGTGGACCTTTCCTTATTTACCCATCTGCTCCATAACGCGCTTTGCGATTTCAGCAACGAGCGCGTCAGTGTCCTTGGAACCGCCGCAGGAACCGCCGCAACCGTGGCAGCTGGGCTTACCTTCTTTTGCGTTGGGGCAGAGGTCAGCGGGGTGTTTACCCTTCAGACCGAACTGTCTGCGGAGTTCGTAGAGTCTCTGAACCTGAGCGTCAGAAAGTCTCTTGGGACCGCCGAGGAGTCTGGACTGGTAGAGAAGCTGAGCGTAGAATTCGAGAGATTCCATCTTGTAGTATGCGTTGATGAGGGAGTCGGAGTAAGAGAGTGCACCGTGGTTTTCGAGGAGCACTGCATCGTAGTGCTGAACGTATTTGGATACTGCATCCGGAATTTCTTCAGTGGAGGGAGTACCGTATTCAGCGATCGGAACACAACCGAGAGCGATAACTGCTTCGGGCATGATCGGCTCGGTGAGCGGAATGCCTGCGATAGCGAAGCTGGTAGCGTACATAGGATGTGCGTGAACAACGGAGTTTACGTCGGGTCTTTCCTTATAAACTCTCATGTGCATTTTGATTTCGGAGGAAGGCTTGAAGCCCTTGTTCGCCTGAATTACTTTACCGTTTCTGTCAACCTTGCAGATGAATTCAGGAGTCATGAAGCCCTTGGAAACACCGGTAGGAGTGCAAAGGAATTCATTTTCGCTGATCTTTACAGAGATGTTACCGTCGTTTGCAGCAACCATGCCCTTGTTGTAAATTCTCTGACCGATTTCGCAAATTTGTTTTTTGATTTCGTATTCGCTTACCATCATGATTCGAGTCTCCTTTAATATAATTTTTTTGTTTTTAATTTTCGTCGTTTTTTCGCCCGAATCGCGAAAATTCCGAACTTACGCTATTATTATAGCATACATTCGCAATAAAATCAACACTTTTTTTAATAAAAAATCTTTTATTTTTTATTTTTTTGTGGTTTTTTGCGTGTTTTCATTGGGTTCCTTGAGGTAATTCATGATGTTTTCCACACCTTCACCCGTCACGGAGTCCACAACGAAGATGGTTTTGCATCCCGTAAGGCGAAGCCAACGCTCCGCTCTTTCCACGCTGCCCTCGTTATCGTGCATTTTGGTAATGATACCGATCACGTCACGGTTGACGTGGCAAACGCAATTCGGGGGATACAGGGAATAAGGCTCATCCGATGCCATCAGGATTCCGACGACATCCGCCTCATAGGAGTAGAGAGCGATCGCGCTCGCAAGACAAGCGTTCTCCAGATATTCACCCGGCGTATCGATCAGCCAATCCTCGTAGCCGATGTACTGTGTCTTGTGATAGTCGATCTTCTCATGTTTGAGCGCTTGCGTCAGCGTGGTCTTACCCGCGCCGACACGCCCGATCAGCATAAGCTTTTTCATCAGGTCTTCGTCAGATCGCAGACGGAAAAGCCGAGCTTATTTTGCGCGTACTCCGTGATCGCCGCGAGAGAAGCCTCCACCTCGGAGACGGTTCCCGTCACGATTACGGTTCCGCTGAAACGGTCCACAAAGCCAAGCTCCGCGCCCGAGGATTTGAGCGCGATATCAGCCGCGATGATCGCCGTTTCGCTGGGACTCACCGTCAGAATACCGATGGCAGACTTGGAATAATCCACCGCGGGGTCAAGTCCCAATTTACGGTAGAGGATCTTATCGGGATTTGCGATGACGTGCGCAAGCGTAATCTGTTTACCGGGAACGAGCTCCTGAATAATTCTGGCTTTCTGTTCCCCGCCGATATAGGAATTGTTCATTGACGTCATTCCTTTCTTGTAAAATTACCGCCTCTCATCCGCCGATCTGTCCGTACAGACCCTTGGAAAGAACGACCTCCAGGAGCTTTTGCATATGCTCCTTGGACGGCGGTTCAAGATCGGGAAGCAGGTATTCCCTGCCGAGTCCCGTATATTTATCCGTACCCATCTTATGATACGGAAGAATATGCATTTCGCTGACACCCTCCAGCGATCTCGCGAAATCCGCGATCGCGCCGATCTCCTCGGGCGTGTCGTTAAACGTGGGGATCACAGGCGTGCGAATAATCAAATGCTTGCAATCCCTTGCGATTCTGCGGGCGTTTTCAAGGATTTTCTCGTTCGGCTTCGTCGTGAAAGCCTCGTGCTTTTTACTGTCCGTATGCTTGATATCCATCAGATAATGGTCGAGATACGGAAGATAGCGCTTGATCACCTCGTAATCAGCGTAGCCCGTGGATTCCATCGCCGTGTCAATGCCGAGGGACTTGCACGCCTTCAGCAGGGCGACCGCAAAGTCGGGCTGACAGAGCGATTCGCCTCCGGAGAGCGTTACGCCGCCGCCGGATCTTCTGTAATAAGGGAAATCCCCGCGGATGGTATTGATGACCTCCTCGACGGTGACGTCCCTGCCGACAGTCTTCGTTTCGCCGCCGAGCGTCATCTGCTGAATCTCATAGCTCTGGGATTCGGGATTGCAGCACCACTTACAGCGAAGCACGCAGCCCTTGAGAAAAACGATCGTGCGGATACCGGGACCATCGTGGACCGAGAAACGCTGAATATCAAAGATTCTGCCTTTCGTCTTCAGATAATCCTTATTTTCACCCATCAGAAGCCTCCCTGCTCGGTACGGGCGATGATATCGTCCTGCAAGCTTCTGGAAAGCGTTGTGAAGAGCGCGCTATAGCCCGCTACGCGCACAACGAGGGATTTGTATTTTTCCGGATGCGCCTGTGCATCGCGGAGCGTGTCACGGCTGACAACGTTGAACTGGATATGGCTTCCCTTCTGGTCGAAGTAACC
This sequence comes from Eubacteriales bacterium, assembly GCA_045646925.1. Lineage (GTDB taxonomy): Bacteria > Bacillota > Clostridia > Oscillospirales > CAG-272 > QALR01. The sequence goes on along the minus strand of JAZRLQ010000040.1, from coordinate 2,140 downwards.
GCGGACGAGAGAAACGAAGTTTTCAAGTCCGTGCGTACCCGCCAGCGCCGTGGGATGGAACTTCATATTGAAGAGCGTACCGTTGGAAGCGATATAATGGTCGAGCTTCGCAACGGAGTTTGCCGCCGCCGTCGGACCGTAGATATCTCTGCCTGCCGCGGGAGAAACGCCGTCCGCAACGGGAGTGCGGGCAAGTCTGCCGTCAGGCGTTGCGCCGGTCTGCGCGCCGAGCGGTACGTTTGCGGAAACGGGATAGAGTCCCGCCTGATACTGACCGCCTCTGGGATTCTTGTAGGATTCCATGGGTCTCGTATAGGTATACGCCACGTCTCTTGCGAAAGCGTCAACTTCCTCGATATCGTTGCCGAATTTCGGAACGGCGTCGATATCCGCAAGCATACGGTCGTATTTTTCCTTTTGTGCGTCACTGCAAGGATTCTTGGAAACTGCCGCGAAGATCGCCGCAACGTCGTCTCTGGAAACGGTCTTGCCCGTAGCCACGAGATCGGCAACAACGTTCTTCGTTACCTTTTCCGCGTAATGCGCGTCCATATCCTTGCCGTAGTTATTTTCCAATGCGTCCGCAAAGTCGCAAAGCGTGTATTTCTTCTGTTCGTAGACCAACGTCTTGATGACGTAGAGCGCGTCCGCCATATTGGCAATACCGAATCCCTGAGGACCGGTGAAGTTATAGATCGCGCCACCCTCCTGCATGCTCTTGCCGCGGCCGATACAATCCTCTACCATGCAGGACTGGAACGGAAGCGGACATCTGTCGGCATGCGCCTGGTCGATCGCGTTATCGGAATTGACCAGAAGCTCGATGAAATAATTCATCTGAGTCTTGTAAGCGTTGTAGAAGTCGTCGAACGTCTTCATGCTCTTGAATTCGCCCGTATCGGGACCGATCTGTTCACCTGCATCCTTACCTCTCGTGAATACGAGCTCAAGGGGACGGCACATATTGAAGAACGCGGCGTCATGCCAGCCGTCCGTCTTCGCGGGTGCCTGCGGCTCTACGCAACCGATAATATTATAGTTGCGCGCGTCCGCGAGAGTCACGCCTCTGGAGAGAAGGGCGGGAATGATGACCTCGTCGTTGTAATACGCGGGAAGACCGATACCCGTTCTCGTCAGCTCAGCCGCGCGGAGGAGGAACTCGTGAGGAGAACCGTTCCATACGCGAACGGAGAACGAGGGTGCGGGGAGGAAAACGTGCATGGTCGCATTGATACACATGAAAGAAACGTCGTTCGTCGCATCGATGCCGTTTACGTCCTGACCGCCTGCGATCAGGTTCTGGAACAAGCTGTAGCCTGCGAAGCCCTCCGCGGAAGCGGCGTCACGGCATTTGTTGAGGTCGTTGAGCTTGACCCAAATGCAGTCCATCAGCTCCTGCGCGAATTCACGGGTGATCGCTCCGTCCTTCAGATCCTTTTCGAAATAAGGATTCATGTACTGGTCAAAACGACCGGGCGAGATCGAATGTCCGCTGGATTCCATCTGCAAAAGCATCTGGATAAACCAGAAGGACTGGCAAGCCTCGTAGAAGTTTCTCGCACCGAACTCGGGAACGCGTTCGCAGTTCAGAGCAATACGGCGAAGCTCCGCTTTTCTTTCAAAGTCCTGACAACCGTCCGCCATTCTGTCTGCAAGCTTCGCATAACGCTTCGCGTAGGCGATGACCGCCTCGCAGCTGATGATAACGGCGTTGAGGAAATGATGGCGTTTTGCGTAATCGCTGTCGCCGAAATTCAGCTTCGCGAGAGCCGCCTTCGCTTCCTCGATGATACCGCTGTAGCCCACGCGCAATACCTTTCCGTAATCAACGGTAACGTGTCCGATACCGTTATAGAAATAGTTGCCCGTCGTGAAAATATTGTGCGCGATCGCGGTGAGCGCTTCGGGAGCCATATAGGAGGTTGCGAGATCGCTCGTGGTCTTGCCTCTCCAATATTCGTGCACCTCTCTCAGAGCAGCCTTCGTCTGCTCGGAAATGTAGAAGGGGTCCGCAGCGCGGGTTTCGACAGTATCGAATTCTGCCTCCAACCATTCAAAAGAATATTCCAAGTCGGATCGTAGCCATGTCGTTCTGTGAGCCAAGGAGTTGAATACAAATTTTGTCTTCCTAAGACCGCTT
>JAZRLQ010000039.1:0-3897 GCA_045646925.1 Eubacteriales bacterium | reverse complement strand
CAATACGGAAGTGAGCTTTCAAAGAAGCGCGCGATCACGACGATCGACTTTCTGACCGCGCATACGGCGCCGACGGGCTTTTTCTACGGCATGATCGAAAACGGCGTGATCTCCGACGACGGCTTCCGCCACGAGCACATGAAGAACGCTCTGCTCGTGAGAAAAAACGGCGACGCGCTCTACTTTCTTTTCAAGCACTTCGACGTGATCGCGCCGAAGCAAAGCTGGATCTCCGCGGCGAAAAAGTGCGCGGACGCGTTCGTGACGCTTTTCGAGCGGTACCACGATTTCGGACAGTTCATCGATATCGAAACGGGAGAAATGCTTCGCTTCGGCACGACCTCGGGCGCATCGGCGGTCGGCGCGCTCGTTCGCGCATGGCAGTATTTCGGTGAGGCCGTCTATCTCGACGTTGCAAGACTTGCGGGTGAAAAATACTACGCGGATTTCGTCGCGCGCGGATTCACCTGCGGAGGTCCCGGCGAGGCACTCGGCGCGCCCGACAGTGAGAGCGCGTACGCGATGACGGAAAGCATGGTGCTTCTGTACGAGGCGACGAAGGAAGAAAAATGGCTCTCGTACGCGAAGGACAGTCTGCATCTGCTTTCGAGCTGGATCATGCCCTATTCATACGAATTCCCCGAAAGCAGTATGCTCGGCAGATCGGGGATCAACACGGTCGGAAGCGTGTTTGCCAACGTGCAGAACAAGCATTCCGCGCCCGGCTTCTGCACCGCTTCGGGCGACGCGCTCTACAAGCTCTTCAAATACACGGGAGACACTGCGTATCTTGCGCTCCTGCGCGACGTCGTTTTCTGTATCCCACAATGCGTTTCGACCGAGAAGCGCCCCCTCTTCTCGTGGGACAGAGAGCCGCGCCGTCTGCCTTCCGGCTGGATCAACGAGCGAATCAACACGAGCGATTGGGAAGGCACACGCCGTATCGGCGAGGTCTTTTACGGCTCCTGCTGGTGCGAAACGTCGCTTTTGCTCTCGTTTTCGGAAATCATGCGGAACGAGGAGATCCGAAAAGCGCTGGAGGGGTGAAAAACAGCGTACAAACGCAAAGAACGAAACGAGAAAAATCGTTTCGTTCTTTTTGTTATTTCGTCATTATTCAGCCAAACTACGATCAAAGAAGGCTACAACTTCAGCCATCAGATCAAGGTCAAGCGTCTTGTCTTCATTGACCATGAGATCGTGATCTCTGTCCTCGTACTTCTTGAATACGAATCGGGGATCGTTTCCATACTTTTTGTAGTAGGTGTCGTAAGAGTAGGCAATCGGAATGGTTTCATCCTGTACGCCGTGAACGATCATAACGTTACAATCGCTGTTGGCAAAGCCCTTCATCGCCGTGTTGAACGCGTAATCGCCGTACATCTGATATTCGTAAAACGAAGCAAAGGGCAAGAGAAGCTTGGCAATGCCGCCAACCATCTGACAACCGCGATAGTCGATCAGGTTCATGGATTTGTTCCATCCCGCCAAGGAAGCAACTGCCTTTACCTCGGGGTGCTGATTGAGAGCGTTAACTACGGACATACCGCCCCAGCTGTAGCCCATCAGAACGAACGGCAGATCCTTGATCTCATCGAGCGTATACGCGTAATTGATGGCGTAATCCAAGTCGATGTAACCCTGGGGAAGACCGCCAATCACTTCGCCTTCGCTCTCGTCATTTGCGGTCGCGTCATAGGCAAATACGTAATAACCGTTGTCGGTCATATAATCGAAGATGTCCATGTATCCCGTCTGTCCGCCCGCGCCGAGACCGTGAGCAAACACGATAACGCCTTTTTTCTGTTCACCTTCATTTTCCTTCTCGTACAGATAGCCAACGAGTGTCTGTCCGTTGTTGGAGGTGAAGGTGTGGCGTTCTCTGGTCAATCCGGGGAACTCGGAAATGTCAAATGCTTTCTCCTCGTCCGTGGTACAACGGTAACTAAAGCTTCCGTCGTAAATCGAAACAGCAAGGAAATAGAAGCCGATCGAGCCGCCGATGATCAGTACGGCAAGAACGATGGCAACGATGGTCAAAATGCGTCTTTTCAAACTTTTCAATATCATAAAAGCCTCCTATTGTGAAATTTCGTACTACATTTTACTACATTTTTCGATCGTTGTCAATGAAGTTGACAAAAAAACGATCAAAAAAGTACAAAATCAGTAAAACCGTCAACCTTTCCCGCAGGCAAACGGCGGCGGCAAGCCACCGTCTGCAACAGATAAAGAAAATCGGCAGAGAAAACAAGTTCTCTGCCGATTTTCATTGATAGGCTTATACGCCGAGATAGTTGATGGAATTATTGTAGCAGATATCCTGAACGACCTTGCCGACGAGGGCTTCGTTCGCGGTCATTTCGCCGCGCTCGATCATGCCGCCGAGGTAATTGCAAAGGATTCTTCTGAAATAATGGTGGCGCGGATAGGAGAGCAGCGAACGGCTATCCGTCAGCATGCCGACGAAGGTTGCGATATGGCCCGTCGCGGTGAGGTCTTCGAGGTGCTTTTCCATGCCAACCTTATTGTCAAGGAACCACCATGCGGGACCGTACTGAATCTTGCCGCGCGCCTCGTCGCTCTGGAAGCAACCGATGAGCGTCATGATCTCCGTATTCATCTTCGGATTCAGATTGAAAACGATGGTCTTGGGCAACGCGTTTTCACTATTGAGTCGGTCAAAGAGACGGGACATATATTTGATGGAATTATCCTCGGCAATGCTGTCGAAGCCCGTGTCCAGACCGAGCTTTGCGAGCATGAGGCTGTTATTGTTTCTCATAGCGCCGATATGAAGCTCGGTCGCGATGTTATATTTTGCGTAGAGCTTGAAGAGGAAATAGGTCAGATAGCCCTTGAAGACCTCGCTTTCCTTTTCGGTCACGCCCTCGCCGCCGAGGCGCTTTTTCAGGATCGCTTCCGCGTCGGCTCTTTCGGTGATGGGGTACACGCTCTGGAGCGCGATGTCAGCCGCCTTCGCGCCGACGGTGATGAACGCCTGCAGGCGCTCCTCCAGCTTTGCTTCCAGCGCGTCGAGCCCGCTCACTTCCCCGAGCTTGCCGATGAATTCGAGGTATTTCTCGGCTTCGATATTCATGATCTTGTCGGCGCGGAACGCGGGAATGACCTTGAAGCGGTAATCCTTCTTCGCAATTTCCTCAAAGGTGGTGAGGTCGTCGAAGACCTCGTTGGTCGTACACAGATGCGTCACGTTCGACTGCTCGATCAGCTTCTGCGGCGTTACGCCGTTTGCCTTGATGTAGGCGTTGCATTCGTCCCAGATCGCCTCGGCGTTCTCCTCGTTGATCTCCATTTCGCAACCGAAAAATTCCTTCAGCTCGACCTGCGACCAATGGTAGAGCGGATTCCCGAAGGCGGTGCCAAGCACTCGGCAATAGGTCACGAATTTCTCCTTGTTCGTGGCGCTTCCCGTGATCATTTCCTCGTTTACGCCGTAATTTCTCATGAGACGCCATTTGTAATGGTCGCCCGCAAGCCAGATCTCGTAAGCGTCGTTGAAGGGCTTGTTTTCAAGGATCTGCTTTTCGGGCAGATGGCAATGATAGTCGAAGATCGGCATATCCTTGGCGTAGTTGAAATACAGTCTCTCCGCCGCCGCGGTCGTCAGTAAAAAATTATTCTTGATATAGCTCATAACGTTACCCCCGTTTTATAAAATGCAATTTCTCTTACGTCCTCGCTTTTGCAGACGTATTCACCGTTTGCGGTTTTCAATATCAGCGCAAGCAAGCCTTCCTCGTCCATGCCGTAGGCGTTGAAATCGATCCAGCCCGCCTTATACGCGGAAATGCGGTCGTTCGTGGCGATCTTCATCGTCGGCACGAAGGTGGAAAAGGGCGTGTCTCTGCCCGTGGTGAAAAGCACGAGCTGTGC
>JAZRLQ010000038.1:0-2386 GCA_045646925.1 Eubacteriales bacterium | reverse complement strand
TATCCCCATCGAGCCTCTGATCGCGCCCCTCGCGGACAAGGCGAAATTCGTCGTTGCGACGGGCGATACGGGACTTGAGGTCCTGCAAAAGCTGACGGCGCACGGCTACGACGCGCAGAACACGGCTTATATCGGAAGCTTCGACGGCGCGGTCCGCTTCGCCATGCAGACAGCAACCGATGGCGACACCGTCATCCTCTCGCCCGCGGCGGCAAGCTTCGACCACTTCGTCAACTTCGAGGCAAGAGGTAACCGCTTCCGCGCGCTTGTGACGGAATAAATGGGAGCCTTCTCCTTGGAGAAGGTGTCACGATGTGACGGATGAGGTATTCCTCCGCTCCCTTTGGAAAGGGGAAACGGTTTTACTGACTTTTCTTTGTTAGGATAACCTTTTTCTTTGTCTGAAAGAAAAAGGTAGAAAAAGAAGCAGACCAACGTTCCGTTGGATCGTTGCGCCCATCAATTGTGTCGCAAGTGATTTTTCTGTTTCCGTGGGTACGGTGCCTCGGAAACGGCTTCACCTATACCAAAAGCTATGAGGTTGGAAATCATCGGTTCACGAACGAGCGGTTTCGATTTGATGGGCGCGGTACGCACCCATTCTCATCACGCGAACCGCGAAACACGAACCGCATGGGTTCGCGTTTCATGATTCGTGGGGATCGCGATTTTGTCGATGCAGGGTGCGCCGACGGGACTTAACCTCCCCCACTTGGGGATTTTTCCCCTCTGTGTGCGGTGGCGCACGAACCTCGATTTGTAGGGGACGACCGACCGGGCGACCCGAAAGCCTTCCGCAAGGGGAAGGCAAAGAATATCCCCGAATTCCTTTGGGAAGGCAAATTCCCCCACAACAAGACGCTGTCTGCGGCGGAAGCCGCATACAAATATACACCCATGACTGAGCGGTATTCAGTCAAATAAAAGAAAGGCAAAATATAACTATGGAACAAAAAGAAATGCTTTTTGCGCTTTCGGAAAGAATGTCCATCGTCGGCTTCGAGGCGTACGACAGAGAAGCGCTGACGGCGCTTTTCGCGCCGCATTTCGACGAGCACGAATACGACGCGATCGGTAACCACATCTTCATCCGTCGCTGCGGAAAGCCGAACGCGCCTCGCGTTCTGGTCGACACGCATTACGACGAGATCGGTCTGATGGTCAAGAGCATTACCGACGAAGGCTTTCTGCATATTTGCAACATCGGCGGCGTTGACGCGCGTATTCTCCCCGCCTCCGAGCTTGTGATCTACGGAAAAGAGCCGATCCCCGGTATCGTTCTCACGAAGCCGCGCGAGCTGATGACGAAGGAAGAGAAGAAGCGACTCGTTCCCATCGAGGATCTCGTCGTGGACATCGGCATGACGAAGGAGGAAGCGGAGATCGCCGCCCCCGTCGGCACCCCCGTCGGCTTCGAGCCCGTTTGCACGGAGCTGAAGACGGGCTATCTCGCGGGCAAGGGATTTGACAACAAATGCTCCGCCGCCGCCGTGTTCGACGCGCTGACCTCGCTGGATATGTCGAAGCTCTCCTGCGACATCTATTTCACCATGTCGGGCAGAGAAGAGGTCGGACACCGCGCGATCGCCGCTGCGGTCTACCGCATTCGTCCCGATATGGCTCTCGTTCTCGACGTGACCTTCGGTAACGCGCCCGGCAGTGAGAAGATCTGCTCCTCCGATATGAGAGGCGGCCCCGTCGTCTCCCTCACGGCGACGCTCGACACCTATCTCACGGACTTCATCGTCGAGACGGGAAGGAAGCACGGCATTCCCGTGCAGACCGTCGTGGAGGCGATGTCCACGTCCACGCACGCCGACGATATCTATCTTGCCGCGGGCGGCGTTCCCACGGCGCTCATCAGCATTCCCGTATGGTTCATGCATACGGCAAACGAAATGGTACATCCCGACGATATGAGATCCTCCGCCGATCTCGTTTTCGCGGTGATCAACGATAAATACGGCGTTCCCGCCGAGGAAGAGGAGGCGCAGGTATGAAGGAGCTTCTGAAAACGCTCGCGATGGAATGCGCGCCCTCCGGCAGAGAAAAATCTGTCGCGGCGCTCATCGAAAAGGAGATCGCGCCCTTCTGCGACTCCGTTTCCTACGACAAGATCGGCAACATGATCGCCGTCATCAAGCCGAGAAAGAAATGTGAAAGGGTCATGCTCTGCGCCCATATGGACGAGGTCGGCTTCATGGTGAAGAGCATTGACAACGACGGCAGAGCGCACGTCTCTCTGCTCGGCGCGGTCGAAACGAGAACGCTTTCAGGCCGCCGCGTACGCTTCCTCGACGGCATGATCGGCGTCGTCAGCACGAAGCCGATCCACGTCATGTCCGCAAACGAAGAGGAAAGACCGACCTATGAGGACAGGATCTAC
>JAZRLQ010000037.1:0-14018 GCA_045646925.1 Eubacteriales bacterium | reverse complement strand
ACGGGTTCTTCCTCGATCGCCTCTTCGACGATTTCAACTTCGATTTCTTCCTCGATTGCTTCTTCGACGATTTCAGCTACGGGTTCTTCCTCGATTGCCTCTTCGACGATTTCAGCTACGGGTTCTTCCTCGATCGCCTCTTCGACGATTTCAACTTCGATTTCTTCCTCGATTGCTTCTTCGACGATTTCGACTTCGGGTTCTGCTTCGGTTGCTTCTTCAACGATTTCGACTTCGGGTTCTGCTTCGGTTGCTTCTTCAACGATTTCGACTTCGATTTCTTCTTCGATTGCCTCTTCGACGATTTCGACTTCGGGTTCTGCTTCCACAAGGCGATCGCGGTACATCACGGAGATACCGACGTTGTCCTTCTTGCAGTTCATATTGTCGGAAACGAGCGCGCTTGCAAGCGCCTGCAATTCCATATCGGCATCCTCGCAATCGACGAGATCCTCAAGCACTCTTTCGTAAAAAGGCGTTGCGGTATGACAATAGAACAATCCGTTTTCAAACTCCGCGCCGTCCGTCGCAAGAGCGATCGCATAGCAGGAGGGAGAAAGCGTGAAAGTCTTGAAATCGCAATGGATCAGCAGATTGACGGGGTTGGGGGAGGTCACGAACGAAGCGGGCTCGCGCAAAACGGAGTCGGAGAGCATGAGCGTTGCGTTCGAGGAAGCGATCACGGCGCTTCCGTTGCCAACCTTGAAATAGATCGCGTCGTCACCCTTCACGGCGAGGATTTGGACGGTGCAGGCGAATTTGTTCAGCTCTCTCATCTGAATGGTTCTGTCGATCAGAATCTGTACGCCCTTCTTCTCCAGAGCGACCTCGGAAAGACGGCTGATCATCGCCTGATGGTATTTGATCAATTCTTCGCAAGCGGTATTGAATTCCGCGTTGTAGATGATATCGAAATGCTCCGCGAAATACTCAGCGGAGAACTCTGCAATGCAAGCGGCGCCGACGGAAGAGAGCGTTGCCGTTTCCGAGCCGTCGCACAATGCCATAACGCAAACGTCACCCTCCTGAAAAGAGGCGCAAGCGTCCTCGAAGCGACACAGATTGTATCTGGGGGGATTTTCGCAATATTGGGAGATTTTCCAGTTTCTATTCATGTTGTTTACCTATTTCCTACACAAAAAAATTCATAATACGCTACCATCATAACACATGAAAAACAAAAAATCAAGATAGTATCGTTCGTTATTGTATAAAAATCGACGTTCTCAGATATCTTTTTTCGCAAGCGGCGCGGAGATGCACGCGGGATACCAATCGTGCGGCGGCAAAAAGGACTCGTACGCCGCCTCGAAAACGGGATACAGAGAGCGGTACGTCAGCTTGTTTCGGATGATATTTTTCAGCTCCGCAGTCTGCAGAGGGAGGATCTTCATTCCCTGCACGTACTGCGAAAAGTCCTTCGGATCGTAGTAGGGCATGAACCTTCTGCCTCTGAAATCGGAGATCACGTTGATATTGAGGTCTGTCGTCGCGAAAACGCAGTACGAATGGGGATTTTTCGTACGGATGAGGTGCTGACCGAGATGGCGGGAGACGGGCTCCATTTCCATTCTTCGCTGATTGGCGCTGTCCGCAAGCGTCGCCTCGAGAAGAAGCGTATGCTCGGGATAAGCGTCCGTTTCCGCGTATTCGTACACGATGTCCGCTTCGCCGCCCGCGGCGTGCGTTTTCGGAAGAAGGTCCGCGTCGAGCGAAAGCTTCATGTAATCGAGAACGTTGCCGCTCCGACCGCTGATCTTATACCAGAGAATGCCCAGCACGTATTCGAAAATGGTGGGAACGTCCGCGTTGTCCGTCACGGCGCGGCGGATCTCTCCGTCCTCTCTGCGCTCGAAATGATCGAGGAGCGCGAGCAGCTTTTCGTCCGTGAATTTCGTGTCGATGAGGCGCTCCAAGCGCGCATAGCGTCTGCCGTCGAGCGCGTTTCTCGCCTCGGGCGCCGTGGAGATATCCACGCCGAGCTCCTCTCCGACCGCGCGGATCACGCGCTCCTCATCGACTGCAAGACAGGGAGCGATCGATTCCATCGGGCAATCCTCATAGAGAAGCGCCGACGGACTGTACGCGTACGCATACAGCTCCTTTTCGATCAGACGGAAGAAGTGCTTCGGCACGATATCGAATCGAACGACGCCGTCCTCGAACAGAACGGTGTCCGTCGTTTTGATATAACGGCGGTTCAGATCGAGATAGTCGGAAAGCGTCGCCTTCGCCTTCAGCAAATGCATGACGCGGAAAAACGCCCTCTTGAATTCACTTTCCGTCATCGCCCCGTCGAACGCGGTCGGACGGAGCGTTTTTCCCCGCTCCTTGCGAATGCTTTTCGCGGAAAGCGTGTTGAAAAGATAGCCTCTCCACCACGTGCCGATCTTGATCGGCTTTGTCGCAAAGAAGATATCGCACGCCGCGTCCTCGTTGCCGTTCAGATAGAAGTCGGCAAGCGCAAGATAGAGCGGATAGTACGCCTTGTCGTAGGCGCGGCTCTTTCGGTTCATGCCGATCTCGCAGATCACGTCCTCGCAAACGTCGGAGGAGAGAAACAGCTCCAGCGCCTCGGCGTAATTGTCCATCGCCATCAATCGAAAAAGGATCAGCTCGTCCACGCCAAGCTCACCCGCGCGGATCTGCCGTATACCCTCCGCCATACGCTCGGTGTAAGCGGGCGAGGTACAGAGAGGGAGAACGTACGTGAATTCCTCGAGCGTCAGATATTCGAATTCCGAGAGCAAATGCACGAGGATCAGATACGGGCGCACGAAGCCCCCGTCGATCGGATTCGCGGTCTTCAGAAGCTGCTTCAGATAAATATACCCGTCCTTCGAGATATGGAAGATATTGTCGCCCTCGAAATCGCGCTTCACACTGATCGAAAGCAGAGCGTTGCCCACCTCGGTCAGTCTTCTGCCCGGGCTGATGAGTCCGATGTCCGCGAGTCCGGAGCTTTTTTCGCGCGCGTCCTTCGGCTTATTGGAGGCGTCGCCGTCCACGAAGCCTCTCTCCTTCATGAAGTCGTAATACGCGGATTGCAGATCGAGATTGGCTTCCCACGAAAGTCCGCGAGTCTCCTCTCTCTGCCAGAAATCGTTCAGCAGAGCGAGCTGCTGCTCGATGGTCTTGTTGAAATTCTCCGTGCGGAAGCTCGTCGTGCCGAGCGCAAAACAAAAGCTTTTATAATTCGGCATGGCGTCCTCCTCAATCGTTGACGACGAGAACCTCGTCCGCGCCGGAGGTTCTGTCCTTGGTATGATAATTGGAATTGGAGTACGAATAATCGAGATAGATCACGCGGTATTTTCCGATGTTGCGGTTGATCCAATCGAGAAGGATCGTATTCTCCTTGCCCTTGGAGCGAAGCACGTTGGAGAGCGCAAAGCGCACGCCTCTCTCGTGCAGGCGATCGAGATAGGAGAGCAGCTCTCTCTCCAGTTCCTCATTCCATCCGTCCTGCTCGTTGTAGGTCGCGCAGGTGATGAGATAGGGCGGGTCCGCGTAAACGAAGGTCTTCTCGTCCCAATCCTCGCGCGCAAGCTCGCGGAAATCGGCGTTTTCGAATCGGTAATCGCCGCTTTTGAGTCGGTCGATGAAGACGGAAAGCTTCTCGCGCATATTTTTGTTGAAGTCGCGCTTTCCGACGGGGAGATTATACTGCCCCTTTTTGTTGAAGCGGATCTGGTTATTGAACGCGAACACGATGAGAACGTAGAGTGTGATATAATAATCCGCGTCGCGCTCGGTCATGGCGTTGAATTTTTCGCGGAGCTTCAGAAATTTCTCCGCGTTGTAGGAGGCGAGCCCGCTCGCGCTGGTACAGCCGTACGCCTCATAGCCGTATTTTGCGGAATCGGAAAGACCGTTCTCCTCGATGATCCGATCGATCTTTTCGAAGGTCGTCCTCTTGTCGAGACTCTTGAAGACCTCGAACACGTTTTTCAGAAGGGGGTTCTTGTCGTTGAAAAGAACCTTGTTGCACGAGACGTTCATTCCGACGTTGCCGCCGCCGCAGAAAAGATCGACGAAGAGATTGATATCCGTCGGGAAATGCGGCAGAAGCTGGGGCAGGAGCTTGAATTTTCCGCCCGTGTAATTGAGTGGGGATTGGATCAGATCCTTCTTTCCGTAGCCGTAGCATTCGCAGACGAAAAGACGCTCCTGATTGCCCTTGATATTCGATTTGCCCGCGTTGAACGCGCGGTATTCCTCGGAAAAGAGCTTCACTCTTCCCTTTCGGGAGAGAATGCGCATGATATCGTCGTCGCTGATCTTCGCGTTGGAGCGCTCGTTGCCCTTTTCCGCCATGTTGTTGTAGGAAAGCACAATATAACGCGCCTTGATCCCCGAAACGAGCTCCTCGAACGCCTTCGCCGCGGAGGCAGTACAATACTCACTCTTCAGATGCTGTCTGTCCATTTTCAGCGCGACGCCCTTCACCTCGGGCTTTTCCCATCGGGCGACGTTTTCGAGCAGATGGTACGCATCGCAATACTGTCTGGAATTGTAGGGGGGATCGATATAAACGAGATCCGCCTCGATCCTCTTTACGAGATGGTTGGCGTCCTCGTTGTAGCAACGGTTGTTTTCGTTGTTTTCATTGCTCGCGAGCGGGACCGCAAGCTCGAGGCTTCTGTCGAACGAAGCGCCCTTGATATACGCGTCGTAATGACCGCAGGTATTGGCGATCTTGTCCATCGCGTACAGAAGAGACGTAATGAGGATCGCGCGCTCACGGGCGTTGATCTTGCCGCGCTTGAAATTGACCTCGATATCCTCGCGGATAAAGCCGATCCTTCTGCAATCCGCAAGCGAAAAGAAGGTGTCGGCGAAATGTTCGGACATATAGTTATCCGCCGTCGGAGAAACGGCGTTGTAATAGCAGATCAGATCGCGGATCTTTTCCTCATCGTATTTTTCCGCGCCGAACCACGCGATATGGCAGATATGATTGAAATAGAGAAGATCGTTCGTGATGATCTTCTTGTCGGAAAATGCCGATGCCACGGAGCCCGTCCCCGCGAAAATATCGGCAACCGTCGTCACGTCGGCGCATTCCGCCGCCACGGTCTGACGAATGAAATTCAAAAGCTTGTATTTATTTCCGAGATAGCGGCGGTTGCTGATGTTCACCGTCTTGTACGGCGCTTCCGCTTCCACGGGCGCATCGCACGAGCGCAGCTTTTCCTTCAGCTCCGAAAGAAGCTTCTCGTCCCAGATATACCGCCCCTTTTCGTTCACGGGGACGGTGATCAGATTATTTTTCAACAGATAGTAAAACGTGGAGCGGCTGAGCTGCAGCTCCTTCAGAACCTCCGATGACGTCAGTACGACTCCCATCTCTTTCTCCTTATGCAACAAAATTCTCTTGATTTTAGACATTATAGCACATAAAGGACGGCTTCGCAAGTACTTTTCCGAAGATTTCGGCGTTTTTTCGGATGCACGTTTCGTTTTGCATCCGGTTTTACAAAAACAAAAAAGAACGGCGCGTCTGCCGTGGCAAACACGCCGCAAATGCGTTTTATTGTTCGGATTCGATCTTGTCGCGGAGGTATCTTGCGGTCGCGCCGAGCATTTTCACTGCATCGGGAATCATTCCGTTCGGGAACTTATGGTTGTGTCCCGCCGTTTCCAGATTGAACGTGCCCTTATAGCCGACCGCGCGGAGTCCCTTGATCACGCGCTCCCAATTGCATACGCCGAAAAACGGAGAAACGTGGTCGTCGCCGCAGCCGTCGTTATCGTGAACGTGAAGCGTGACCAATCGGTCGCCGAGCATTTCGATCGACTCGCACGGATCGACACCGAGCAGAAGCAGATGCCCGATATCCAGACAGAAGCCGAAGCGTTTTTCGCCCGCGATCGCGTTCAGATCGTCGATATAGCGGCAAGACTCCCTCATATCCGAGCAGCATCCGAAATAGATCTTCTTGCTCTTGAAGTCCTGGATCCACATATTTTCCAGACAACAAACGACGTTGTATTTCTTGAGAAGCGGGATCATCGAGGAATAGAATTCAATATTGAGCTTGTATTCCTCTTCCTTCGTCATGGAGGGGTAACGGGCGCTTCCGTCGAAGCAGGGGTGAACGATGATGTAGGGGCATCCGACCTTTCCGCAGATCTCGATGGATTTGAAGATCATCTCCTGCACGATCGCGGTCGCCTTCGGCTTTCTCGGATAAAAGGAGGGATGGGGCGCGTGGAACTGACCGAATTCGAGACCGTATTTTTCAGCCGCCGCTACGTATTCCTTCATCATGGCTTCGATTCCCTCTTCGTCGTCGAAGAAGGCGCAGCGATTTTCCGCCTGCGCGTCCGACCAGGAATAATGTCCGCAAAGCTCGCTGAAATCGATCGCGTCGAAACCTGCGTCCTTGATGGCTTTCATTCCGGCATCCGCGCCGAGCACGTCGCAGGTGCCTGCTGTCTGAACACTGATTTTCATAAATATCGTCCTTTCTGCCGCAGGGGCAAGATATCATCTTTTCAATTTTGGGTTGTCTTTTGGTGTTTTGTGACCGTCACGTGACTGTCACGTGACGTCACGCTACAGAAGAAGAAGGAGAAGAAGAAACAGAGAAAGAAATTCTTTCTTTCATTCATTCGACAAAAATGTGGAAAACTTTGAGGTGTAAAACGGCGGCAGCAAGCCACCGCCCTGCGACATAATCGGAGTTCGTTCGCAGACGAGCTTCCGCCTTCCGATCACGCTTTCACCGTAAACGTATGCGTGCCCGCGCCGAGAACGTGAGCGCCGTCCTCGATCTCCGCGGTCGCGGTCGTTCCTGCGGGAACTGTGAAAATATATCTCAGCGTGTCGCCCTCTCTGTACCATTCGGAAGCGACCGTGCCGTATTTCGTTTTCACGGAGCCCTTGACGAAGGTCAGCTTCTCCGTCGTTTTCGGAACGAAGCGGATATGCTCGAAGCCGGGCTTCTCATCGTCGGTCTCAATGCCCGCGACGGTGCCGTAGAGCCAGTCTCCGACCGCGCCGTAGGCGTAATGGTTATAGGAGTTCATGTCGGAGCTCCAGAACGTGCCGTCGTCACGAATGCCGTCCCAATGCTCCCACATCGTCGTCGCGCCGTGATCAACAGCGTAGAGCCACGAGGGCATCTCTCTCTGGAAAAGAAGCGTGTACGCGAGATCGATATGTCCGAACTCCGTCAGCACGTGGAGAAGATAGGGTGTGCCGAGGAAGCCCGTCGTCAGACGGTCGCCGTTCGCGTGGATCATCTCGGCGAGGCGGTCGGCGTGCGCCTGCAGATACGCCTCCTCGCAAAGACGGAACTTCAACGTGATGACGTGCGCGGTCTGCGTTTTCACCTCAATCATGCCGTCGTGGAAGAATTCACGGCGAATGCGCGCTTTCGTTTCCTCGAGCTTTCGCATATAATCGGCGTATTCTCTTTCCTGCATACCGAGGACCTTCGAGATCCGCGTGAAAAGCTCCGTGGAGTACGCGCGAAAGGCGAACGCGAGGAAGCGGATATTCGTTCCGCCCTTGCAATCGTGTCGGTTCTCCTCAAAATTCGCATCCATTCCGAGCCAGTCGCCGAAATGTCGGGGGCTTTCGATATATTCGTCGCCCTTCTCGTACATATAATCGATCCAACGCTTGATCGTGACGTACTGTCTCGAGAGAAGCTCCTTATCGCCGTACAAAAGATACATCTGCCAGGGGATGATGACCGCGGCGTCCGACCATCCGCAAGCGGGACTTACCCAATCGAGACGGGGCACGATCTGCGCGATTCTGCCGTCGGGGCGCTGCTCCGCCGTCATGTCGGCAAGCCATTTTCTGAAAAATCGGTCAACGTTATAGTTGTACGCGGCGCAACGCGCGAACACCTGCGCGTCGCCCGTCCATCCGAGTCTTTCGTCTCTCTGCGGACAGTCGGTCGGAATGTCGAGGAAGTTGCCCTTCTGTCCCCAGATGATATTGTGATAAAGCTGATTCAGACGTTCGTCGGAGCATTCGAAATTGCCCGTTCTCTCCATGTCGGAATGCAGAACGACAGCGGTGAAATCCTCCGGATCGACCGCGCCGAAAAATTCCGTCAGACGTACGTAGCGGAAGCCGTAGAACGTGAACGAGGGCTTCCAATCATGCTTTTCTCCGTCGCCCGTATATTCGATGCGCGCCTTTGCCGAGCGGTAGTTTTCACGGTAGAAATTGCCCTCGGCATCCAGCACCTCTGCGTGCTCGATACAGATCGTCTTTCCCGCGGGAACGGCAAGAGAGAACGTGAGATAGCCCGTCAGATTCTGTCCGAAATCGAGAACGGTCTCGCCCTTCGGCGTATGGATCACCGCAATCGGCTTCAATCGTTCGTGCTCCGCAATGATCTCACCCTCCTGCGGGATCAGGATCTTTTTCGGATGATCGATGATACGGACCGCGTGCGTTTTTTCCTCGAAGGTCTCGTCGTATACGTCGCCCTGATAGAGATTGCAGGAGCGGTATTTCGTTTCCCGCGCGGACCAGCTCTCATCCGTCAGCAGAAGCTCCTCCGAGCCGTCCGCGTAAACGATCTGCAAGGAAGCGATCAGCGCGTATTCGTCGCCCGCGATCTCGGGGGTCGACCACGCTCTGACGGGCGTCACACCCTCGAAGCCGTAGGGCATTCTCCATCCCTGCGCGACCGTGACGGAAAGCGTGTTGTCCGCCTTCAGATATTCGGTAACGTCGTATTTCTGATACTGAACGCGGCTGTGATACGCCGTCCAGCCGGGCGCCAGAGACCAGCTGATCTTCTCGCCGTTGATCCTTGCCTCGTAAACGCCGAGCGCGGAAACGCAAAGCTCTGCGCTTCGGATCTTCTTGCCGACGGCAAACGAGCGGAAAAACTCCGTCGCGGAGGTCTTTTCCTCAAAGCACGGCATAAGCCAATTCGCCAAATAGATTTTATCTGTCATAACCACTCTTCCTTTCCGACCGCCTCGAACGGTCACGCAAAGTGAATTTTTACGTTCACCATTATATCACGAAAGGGTGAGGAAAACAAGTACCGACGCAAATAAAAATCGATTCGCGAAAAACGACCGCCTTTGCCAAGAGAAAGAAATAGATAGGGATTGACAAAACGGTAATTTTATGGTATAATAATTCTGTAAATCTTGGTTAATTTAACGAAACCCATGCAAAAGAAAGGAAAAATGCTATGTTTACGAAAAGATTGCTCGCGGGACTGCTCGCAGCTCTGCTTTGCTTCTCGCTGGTTGCGTGCAACACCACGCCTCCGGATGACTCCACGACTGACGGCTCCACTACCGGCAGTACAAGCGCCTCCTCCACCTCCGGCTCCACTTCCTCGCAGACCACCTCCACGACTCAGACGACGGGAAAACAAACGGATCCCTACAACCCCGTCATCCCCGCTGATTCCGACGACCTCGAAAGCATTCAGGTCGGCAAGTACGTAACGCTCCGCTACAACGCGAACGCCGTTGACGTAACGGCGACGGCGCAGAAGGGCGTCGGCTCCAGAGAGACCGTTTCCGTCACCGTAACGGCGAAAAACGGCTTCACCTTCGACGGCTTCTCGAAGGACAACGCGCTCGCAAACGGCGCGTCCACCGTCTCCACCGAGACTACCTACACCTTCACCGCAAGCTCCGCGATGAAGCTTTTCGTAAACAGCTCCTTCACCCTCACCTACCACGCGGCAGGCGGTGAATTCAAAAACGGCTTCGACGGCACGGACACCTTCTCTGCCGTATTCTTCCTGAATCCCAACACGCTCCACGATAACGGCTCCTTCGCAAGAGACGGCTACACCCTCGTCGGCTACAACACGAAGGAAGACGGCACGGGCGAATACGTTTCTCTCGGCGCAAAGGTTACCGCAAACGGCAACGGCGCCATCAACCTCTGGTGCGTATGGGAACCCAACACCCCCGAAAGTGATTTCACCGTGACCACAAGCGGCAGCACCGTCACCATCTCCGGATACAAAGGCTCCGCCGAGACCGTCACCATCCCCGAAACGATCGGCGGAAAGACCGTCACGAAGATCGCCTCCGGCGCATTCCTCAACAACTCCACCGTGAAAAAGATCGTCGTTGCCAAGACCGTTGAAACGATCGAAAAGAACGCGTTCAACGCTTGCTCCGCGCTCGAATCCATCGTCATCTGGGACGAATCGTACAGCGGCTCCTCCTGGACGGGCGGCTCCATCTCCGACTCCTGCATGAAGAACTGCACCGCCTTCAAATCCGTTCACATCAACACCGTTTACACCATGGCAAACGATTGGTTCGCTTGCGGCGCTTCGAAATTCGACCGTCTCATGTGGGCGAAGGATAAAAAGAAGATCATCATCGTCGGCGGCTCCGGCTCTCTCTACGGCTACGACTGCGCCGTCATTGACGAGGCGCTGAACGGCGAATACGAGATCGTCAATCTCGGTGAAAACGCAAACGTTACCTCTCTTATGTACTTCGATATCATCGAGGAATTCATCACCGAGGGCGATATCGTTCTCTGGTGTCCCGAGCCCGGCACATGGACGCTCGGCTCCGACAACTGCAACAGACGCTTCTGGGACTTCCGCAAGGGTGACTACGGCGTTATGCAGTATCTGAACCTCGACTATTACTCCAACTTCTTCTCCTCCTTCGCAACCAACTGCACCACCCTCGCCTCCGGCAAATTCAAGAATTTCGATTCTCTCTCCGTTGACGTATCCAAATACGGCGACGTGCTCTCCGACCGCGCTTCCCAGAACAACACCTACACCTACAACTTCGGTTACAATCTGTCCGCGGAAGACGAGCTGACCGAGCTTTTCGGCAACATCACCGCAAAGGGCGGCACGATCTTCTTCTCCTTCGCGGCAATGGAAGATACGTACATGCTTGACGAAGACGATCTTAACGATTACGAAGAAATGATCACATCTCTTCCCGGCGTCATCTCCATTTCGGACTACGAAAACTGCGTTTACGATCAATCGTACCTCTGGGATTCCGCATGGCATCTCACCGACGAAGGCGCAACGCTTCGTTCCGAACACGTCGCGGCAGACCTTCTCAAAGCTCTCGGCAAATAAACCCAACGACAAAGGGAGGCAAACGCCTCCCTTTATGATAATTACGTTCAGAGAAAGGATTGAATTTTTATGTACGGAACGGAAAATCTGATCGTATCCTCTCCCATTCTGTGGATCTTTTTCGCCATCGCGGCGATCCTCGGCTTTCTCGAATACAAGCTTCCGCACAAATGGATCTGGATCACGCTTACCGTCGTATCGGAAGCCGCGGCGGTCGTCGCTCTGCTCTTCGCAAACGCGGCGCTCTCCGAATTTTTGCTCTATATCCTCGTCGTTCTTTTCATCAGACTCTGCTATATTATGCTTGAAAGGAGAAAGACCGCATGATCTTCAATTCGTTTGAATTTCTGATTTTTTACCCTCTGGTCCTGCTTCTGTATTTCGTTTTGCCGAAATGCTGCAAGTGGCCCATACTCCTTGCTGCAAGCTATTTCTTCTATATGTATTGGAACTGGGAGCTGATCTATCTGATCCTCTTCACGACGATCGTCTCCTACGCCAGCGCCATCATCATTGAAAAAACGGAAAACAAGCGCCGCAAGAAAATATGGCTCGCCATCACGCTCATCACTTGTCTCGGCGTTCTGTTCTTCTACAAATACTTCAACTTTCTCGCGGACTCCGCCGTTTCCATCTGGAATCTCTTCGGCGGCGAAGCGGATTTCATCGCGCTGAAGCTGATCCTTCCCGTCGGTATCTCCTTCTATACCTTTCAGACGCTCTCCTACGTTATCGACGTTTATCGCGGCGATATCAAGGCGGAAAGACATTTCGGCTGGTACGCGCTCTTCGTTTCCTTCTTCCCCCAGCTCGTCGCGGGCCCGATCGAGCGTCCCGACAATCTGCTCCCGCAGCTGAAGGCAGATCACAAGCTCGAAGCGGATAACGCCTTCGTCGGTCTGCAGAAAATGGCGATCGGCTTCTTCAAAAAGATCGTCGTTGCCGATCTGATCGCGGAATTCGTCAACGCGATCTACAACAACCCCTCGGAATCCACGGGACTTGGCATCATCATCGCCTCCGTTCTCTTCTCCGTGCAGATTTATTGCGACTTCTCCGGTTATACGGATATCGCCATCGGCTGCGCGAGAATCATGGGCATTCGTCTCATGCAGAACTTCGACCGTCCCTATCGCGCGCGAACCATCAAGGAATTCTGGGCGAGATGGCACATCAGCCTTTCCACCTGGTTCCGCGATTATCTCTACATACCGCTCGGCGGCAACCGTTGCTCCAAGGCGAGACATTATTTCAACCTCTTCGTCGTCTTTTTCGTCAGCGGTCTCTGGCACGGCGCAAGCTGGACCTTCGTCATCTGGGGCTGTCTGCACGGCATCTATCAGATCGTCGGCATGATAACGAGAAAGCCCCGACTCGCATTCCACAAAATGCTTCATCTGAAAGAGGATTCCCTCTTCCTTTCTCTGTGGCAGAGATTCTGGACGTTCGTGCTCGTATGCTTCTCGTGGATCTTCTTCCGCGCCAACAGCACGAAGGATCTCGGCACGCTTCTCGGCAATCTCACGAAGGGTTGGAGCCTCGAAGCCATGAAGGGCACGATCTCCTCCATGGGTATCACTCTGACGGGCGTTCTCGTCACGGTGCTTTCCATCGTCATTCTCTCTATGCTCGACGCGCTTTGCAGTAATACCGAGCTTTACGAAAACGGAACCGCTTCCCGTCAGTATACTGTGACGTGGATCGCTCTCGCCGTTGCTGCGGCGTGGTGTCTGCTTCTCTCCGTAGGCGGCGCTTCCGCATTCATCTATTTCCAATTCTGATAAGGAGGTGCAAACGAAATGAAAAACATGAAAACATCCTGGATCCGTTTCATCGCATTTTTGCTGGTGTTTGCGCTTCCGATCATCGCGGTCGGCTCCGTCGTTTTCCTTGCTCCGTCCCGATTCGACGAGACCTTCCTCGGCGAGTTTGAAAACAAGGTCGACAGACTCTACGAAACAAAGGGCGAAAAGATCGTCTTCATCGGCGGCAGCTCGCTTGCGTTCGGCCTCGACGCGAAGCTTCTCTCCGAAACGCTGAACAGACCCGTCGTCAACTTCGGTCTCTACGCAACGCTCGGCACGAAGGTCATGATGGACTATGCGCGCGGCGCGATCGGCGAGGGCGACATCATCGTCATCGCCCCCGAAATGAACGCGCAGACCTGGTCCCTCTACTTCAACGCAGAGGCTATGTGGCAGGCGCTCGACGGCAATTACGACGACTTCCGTCATCTCTCGAAGGACGATTATTCCGCCATGCTCGGCGGCTTCTGGAAATTCGCCGCTTCCAAGGCGAAATATTTCACGCAGGATATCAATATCGAGGGCATGGGCATTTACCGTGCCTCCGCCTTCGACGAATACGGCTTCATCACGAGTCATCGCGACAAGGATTATAACACCATGGTCGGCGGCGCGAATCCCGACATGATCATCGATTTCTCCACCGACATCATCTCCGACGAATTCATCGACTACGTTAACGAATTCACCGCCTACGCCGAAAGCAAGGGCGCGAAGGTCTATCTCGGCTCTTGTCCCATGAACGAGCTTGCGCTCTCCCCCGATCTCACGTTGGAGGATATCGAGGCTTACGTTTCCTATCTGAACGAGGTCTTCGATTGCGAGGTGCTCGGCGATCCCAACAACGCGATCTACACCGCAGGCTATTTCTTCGACAGTAACTTCCATCTCAACAGCGCAGGCGCAGTTCTCCATACCGCGCAGTTCGCAACCGCGCTCGCGCCCCTCGTCGGTCTTTCCGAATCGGATATCCAAATCGAGATCCCCGACGAGCCCGAGATCCCCGATCCCGACGAAGATATCGTTTACGAATACGATGAAAACGAGGTCTTCTTCACGTACAACGTGACGGATTCCGGTGTCTTCATCACGGGACTTTCCGAGCTTGGAAAGGCGCAGACCACGCTCCGCACGCCCGTCGCCT
>JAZRLQ010000036.1:0-2820 GCA_045646925.1 Eubacteriales bacterium | reverse complement strand
TCCTTGGCTCACAGAACGACATGGCTACGATCCGACTTCGTGCCGCCTGCGTGGAGGTTGCACATATCAACGTCGAGGTGAGAAAGCACCGCCATGGATTTTTTAACGGTGTTGGGGATGTCGTGAAGCTTGAGATCGAGGAAGATCTTGTGACCTCTTGCCTTCAGTTCGCGAACGATCGCGGGACCTTCTGCATAGAAAAGCTCCATACCGATCTTTACGTAAGGCTTTTTGCCGGTAAATTTATCAAGAAAATCATATGTAGCCTGTGCGCTCGCAAAGTCACAAGCGATAATAACGTCTTTTCCCATTGTCATAATCCTTTCTGCCGCACGAGCGGCTGACATATCCCGCGGCTTTAGTGCGCCGCGCCGATAATGTCCGTAAGACTTTGAATATTGTATTTTTCCATTACGCGAGGAAGATCATTGATGATATCTCTGCAAGCGTAGGGATTCACGAGGTTTGCCGCGCCGACTTCAACCGCGGTTGCGCCCGCGAGCATCATTTCGATCACGTCCTCTGCCGTGGACACACCGCCCATACCGACGATCGGGATCTTGACTGCGTCGTATACCTGATATACCATACGAACCGCAACGGGCTTGATGGCGGGACCGGAATAGCCACCGGTTTTATTCGCGAGAAGAGGCTTCTTCTTGCGGAGATCGATACGCATACCGAGAAGCGTATTGATCAGACTGATACCGTCCGCGCCCTCTGCTTCGCAAGCCTTCGCGATGGAAGCGATATCCGTCACGTTGGGAGAAAGCTTGATGATGAGAGGCTTTTTCGTAACGGCGCGAACCGCCTTGGTGATGTCACCTGCGGCTTCTGCGGATGTACCGAAGCTCATGCCGCCGCCGTGTACGTTGGGACAGGAAATGTTAACCTCGATCCAGCCGATCGAATCGATCGCGCTCAATTTTTCGCAGGTCTCAACGTATTCTTCCTTGGAAAATCCGCTGACGTTTGCCATCACGGGCTTGTGGAAGCATTTCGCAAGCTTGGGAAGCTCGTTTGCAATGACCGCGTCAACGCCGGGATTCTGAAGCCCTACGGCGTTCAGCATACCTTCGGGACATTCTGCGATACGGGGAGTGGGATTACCGAATCTGGGATCTCTCGTCGTTCCCTTGAAGGAGAACGTACCGAGACAGTTGATATCGTACAGCTCGGCGAATTCATAACCGAAGCCGAACGTACCGCTCGCGGGAATAATGGGATTGTCCATTTCAAGTCCGCAAAGCGTAACCTTTGTATTTACCATATTACTTCCTCCTTCTTCAGAACGGGACCGTCACGGCAAATACGCTTGTTGCCGTATTTGGTCTTGCAGGTGCAGCCCATGCAAGCGCCGAAGCCGCAACCCATACGTTCCTCAAAGCTGACCTCACCGCTCGTTTCCGTTGCGTCGCAAAGTGCGCGAAGCATGGGGATCGGGCCGCAAGAGTAAAAATAATCGTAGCCAAGTCCGTCAAGAGCGTGAGTAACGAAGCCCTTCACGCCGCGGGAACCGTCGACGGTCGCAATTCTGGTTTCCACGCCAAGCTCCTTGAACTTTTCTTCATATACCACGTCGCAAGCGGAAGCAAAGCCGAGGATAACGGCGGGCTTTTTGCCCATTTTAAGAAGTCTCTTGCAAAGACCGTACATGGGAGGCGTACCGATACCGCCGCCAACGAGAAGCGGATTTTCGCCGCAAGCGTTCACGTCGAAGCCGTTTCCGAGTCCGACGAGAATATCGAGCTTTTCGCCAACCTTCATTTCAGAGAGTCTCTGCGTACCCTCACCGACAGTCTTGAAAAGAATGGTAATCGTTTTATCATCCCAGTCGCAAATCGAGATGGGGCGGCGCAGATAGAAGCCCTCCACCTTGATATTGATGAACTGACCGGGAGCGGTGATGGCGGAGGTATCTCCGCCAAGCACCATTTCGTAAATATCCTTCGCAATCGTTACGTTGGATAAGATTTCATAAAAGCCTTGTGTCATAACGCACCTCACTCGTTGATCGTGGAGATACCGAGCGTGGTTTCCTCGAGTACGTCAAGGAGAACCTTTACGGTATCGAGAGCGGTAAAGATCGTCGTGTTGTTTTCAACGGCGCACTGACGAATCTCACGTCCGTCGGAAAGAACGCCGGAGGAGTGAACGTCTCTGGTATTGATGATATAGTTAACGTATCCCGCGCGGATGGAATCGAGGATCTCCTCGCTGCCTTCGCTGATCTTGCGTACGGCGTGCGTGCGGATGCCGTTTTTCTTGAGGAACTGTGCCGTACCTGCGGTAGCCTGAATATTGAAGCCCATGTTGTAGAAGCGGCGGATGAGAGGAAGTGCTTCTTCCTTATCGTTGTCTGCGATCGTGCAGAGAACGGTACCGTAGTTACTTACGTTCATGCCGGAAGCCTTGAGCGCCTTGAAGAGTGCGCGGGTCAGGCTGTTGTCGTAACCGATCGCTTCACCCGTGGATTTCATTTCGGGGCTGAGGTATGCGTCAAGTCCGCGGAGCTTGGAGAAGGAGAACGCGGGCGCTTTGACGTACCAGCGCTTCTTTTCCTCGGGGTAAATGCAGTTGATGCCCTGCTCCTTGAGGGATTTGCCGAGGATGACGAGCGTACCGATATCCGCAAGGCTATAGCCCGTGGATTTGGAAATGAACGGAACGGTTCTGGAGGAACGGGGGTTTACTTCGATGATAAATACGTTTTCGTTCTTATCAACGATGAACTGAATGTTATAGAGACCGATGATACCAATGCCCAGACCGAGCTTCTTGGTATAATCGAGAATGATTTCTTTTACTTTATTGGAAATG
>JAZRLQ010000035.1:0-5810 GCA_045646925.1 Eubacteriales bacterium | reverse complement strand
GTCGTGGCTGACCATCAGAATGGTGACACCCTGCGCGGTGAGCTTGCGGAGAATGGCGGCAAAGCTTGTCTTGAACTCCGCATCAAAGCCCTTTGTGGGTTCGTCAAGAAGCAGAATATCGGGCGCGGTCAAAAGCACCTTCGCAAGAGCGGTTCTTTGTTGCTCGCCGCCGGAGATATCGTAGGGATGTCGATCAACGAATGCCGTCAGCTCGCAGAGCTTGACGACGCGCGCAACCTGCTCGTCCTTTTCCTCTCTCGTGTATTTCGTGCCGCGGAATACCTCGTACAGATCCTCGCGCACGGTTCTTTTCACAAAAAGCGCCTGCGGATTTTGCGGCAGATGCCCGATCTTGCCGTTCAGCGTGACTGTTCCTCGATAGGCTGATTTCAAGCCCGAAATGAGCTTCAACGTAGTGGTCTTACCCGCGCCGTTTCCGCCGAGAATGGCGTAAAACTCACCCTTGCGGAGAGTTAGAGAAAATCCCTTCACCACGTCGGGCAAGTCCTTTTCATAGCGAAACCAAAGCTCATCCGCGTTTACGGCAATCTCCTCACCGTAGGTGTGCGCGAGTTTTTCTGGAAGTGAAGTGAGAGGCGCTTCATGATTACGCGCCGTTAAAAATTCACTTCCGTCACGGACGGTCAGCGGACAAGGAATCTCGGTTTTTACACCTGCCCATACGCGCATGGCGGTCGGCATGGCAAGGAACATTCCGTTATCCTTTTCTTTGAGTGCAAGTCCGACTTTTTCGGGAATATCATCGCACACGATGCGCCCCTTTTCCATCACGATGACACGGGTGGCAAATGGGAATGCTTCTTCCAATCGATGTTCCGTAAGAATGATCGTAATGCCAAGCTCACGGTTGATCTTGCCAAGCAGCGCGAGAAAGTCGGAGGCGGCAATGGGATCGAGCTGCGAGGTCGGCTCGTCCAGCACCAAGATCTCGGGATTCATCGCCATGACGGAAGCGAGACTTAAAAGCTGCTTCTGACCGCCCGAAAGCTCGGTCACGTTTTTATAAAACCAATTTTCAATGCCGAAAAAAGCGGCAACCTCTGCGACACGGCGGCGTATGGTGGGGGTGTCGTAGCCGAGGCTTTCCAGACCGAAGGCAAGCTCGTGCCATACCTTATCGGTCACGACTTGATTTTCGGGAGATTGCAGAACGAATCCGATCTTCTGCGCCTGCGTTCTGTCATCCACCGTATCAAGCGGTACGCCATCGTACAGAATCTCGCCCTTGCGAACGCCGTGAGGAGTAAGGCAGGTCTTCAGATGTCGAAGAAGTGTGGACTTCCCGCAACCCGATGGACCGCAGAGGATCAGAAATTCGCCTTGATCGACCGAAAAGGATATGCTGTCGAGAGCTTTTGCCTCCACCTCGGGATAGGAAAAGCTCAGATTTTTGAAACTATAGTTTTCCATGTTCTCTCCTCTTTGAAATTCAGAATCACCGGCGTTGCGCAAAGTCCGAAATAAACTGCGTAGAACGGAATCGTCGTTCTGTCGAACGCGGCGTATCGGATGCTGGGAAAATAACGAAAGCCAAAGGCGGATAGCGAAACGCCTGTTGTTAAAAACAATCCGCAAAAGCCGAGCCATATCAGCGCGTATTTGTCACGGTCATCCATGCGGTAAATGGAGAATGCCGTTCTGCCCTTAAGACCGTATCCCCGGCTCTTCATACTGTCTGCCGTCTCGATGGCGTTTTCAAGCGCCCACGTGATCATAATGGAAAGTATGACCGCCGCCGTTTTGAAGCGCTTCCAAAGGCTTCCCGTGGATACGTCGCGCCCGATACATCTTTGCGCCTCCACGACCATCTCGGTCTGTTTCTTGAATTTCGGCACGAAGCGGAGGGACATACTCACTATCAGCGAGAGCGCGGGAATGATCCTACCGAACAGATAGATAAACTTGTCCGACGTCATTACACGGGAGAATGACGAGAACCACAAAAGCACCGTGACGAGCATGACGCCTGCGCCGACACCATATAGGATGCTTTCCAGCGTAAGTGGATTTCCGCTACCGAAATAACACAGAATGGTCGCGCCCTCATGGTTGAATGCGGGATTGATAAAAGCGGTCAAAAGCACCATCGGCAAACAGAATTTGAGAAGAAACAACACGCTTTTTTTCCCCTCAACGCTAATCGTATAGGTGATGGCGCACACGAGCGCGATAAGCTGCGCTGCGGGGTGTGTCAGTAGCATGGAAAAAGCGATCACCAACGCAAAATAGAGCAGATTTACGATGGGATGGTAGTTTGTGAAGGAGTCTCTCATTGCGCCATCCAATCACATCCGACGTCCTGACCGAGATCGCAGGTGTAGCGCCATTCCACGATCTCTCCGCCGGCAAGCTGATAGCGGGAGCAACCGTAGTTGGGATACCAACCGTCGACACGGTACATCCAACCGGAAAGCGCGCCGCAATCGAATTCGTACAGATTATGAATGCCCTCAATATACGCGCTGTTGTAAACGGGCGTCCACGAAAATTCAAGATGTATGTTATATTCCTTGCAGACTCTTTGGATCACGTCGAACACCGATTCACCCTCGTAGAAGGTGACGGTGGTGGGCGGCAGAATAACGCCGTTTGACGGCACAAGCTCCAGCTTGTCGGGATCAAGCTCGGAAAGGTTATTCAGAATCGTTGAGCATTCGATCGAGAACGTGCAGGTATAGGTTTTTCCTTTGTTGACCTCTTGATTTTCGGGTTCGACGGGAAGAGGCTTTCCTTCGGGCACGGGATCGGTCAGATATTTGTCCTGATCCACGGCGTTACCGTCGGAGCTTGGTCTGTTCGTGTCAGTAGCGTTGTCCTTTGCTTCATTGGGAAGTATAGTGCAACTGCCGATGTGGGTGTTTACGGGCAGATTCAGTATGCTCGTTTTGCTTCCCGTGATGGAAACAGATGCGATTGTCGTACCGTCGCGGTAAGCGGTGGCACCGAGAGCCGACCACTTTTCGTCAAGATGTATCGAAAGAAGAGCGGGGAAGCCGAACGCCTCGCTATCCGCAAAGGACACGTTGATACCACCGTTGGCTTTTTCCAAGATTACGAGAAGATTTACGTCCTTCGTTTCGTCAATATCGCTGCTGAAGATCGTCCATTCGTAATCAAGTCCGCCGGAACTTCCCGTAAAGGTCGCAATGGCGTTTTCACTTTTGATCTTGTCAAGGAGTTCCTTTTCTACAATCCCATCCTCCGAAATAGCGACGGGCTTTTTCAGATCAACCTTCCCATAATTGCCACTGCATGAAGCCATTGCCGAAAGAAGAGCAAATATAAGCAGTATCAGTAATAAGCGTTTCATCATCATTCTCCTATCACAAGCTTGCCGTTTTTCACGGTGAGAGTATCCCTCGTCATCGCGAGACTCTGCGTTTCATCGGATGTGGCAAATACGGCGTCCTCTACGATAAGATCACATACGTCGCCCGCGCGTACGCTTCCGCGTAATCTGAATTTCAGACGCAATACCACGTTGTCGTCCTCTGCAAGCAGATCCTTTGAAAATGCGTTTTTGCCGCCCGTCATATCGAGATACATCACGTTGACGCGCCCCGATTCGTTGCAGGCGGCGGTGTTATAATTCCATTCGGGAAGCGATTGTCCCGAGGTATTGTCACTTTGGATAAATACGTTTCCTTCCTCTACGCCGAGAAATTCGAGGCGTGAGGTGTCAAATGCGATACTCATGCTCGCGGCGGGATAGATCGCTTCGCCCAATGAAGAGATCGTTACGTCGATTGTGAACGTATCGGTCGCCGCTTTGCTGAGCTTTTGCGGCGTTTCCACCGTCAGTGTCGGTTTCTCTGCCTTTCCGCCGTTTCGGAACAAAAGAAAAATACAAAGAAGGACGGCGCATAGCAGGAGCGACCCTCCAATGATAAAATACGATCTCTTATTTTCCCGTAGCCATTCCAACATAGCTGTTCTCCTTTTTACAGATTTTGGCGGACGGGAAATTCCCGTCCGCCTTTGAAATTATTGAATAAAGCTTTCAGTTTGCAAAAACCTTGGTCGCTTTGGTTACGATTGCGTATTCACGATCGTCGTAAACAAATGCTTCTACGATTCCGAGCGCGTCATAGGTATCGATGCGACTGTCTCCATTTACGTTTGCGGAGAGAATATCGTCATCGGTAGGCTCGTCGCCACGGCGGAGCCACATATCAACTGCCGCGAGAGCGTCCTGCGCATTGATCACGCCGTCGCCGTTGATATCACCGAAGGTAATGCTATCGGCGTCTGTCTCGCTGATGGTGAAGTTCTCGGCAATCTCAAAGAGCGCAGTGTCGATGGAAGCGTCAACAAGTGCAACGTATGCGGCTTCACCGAGTTTTTCAGAAATGTCCGCGTTGTATTTGAATTCGATGGTGTTCGTGCCATCGCTGAAGATGAGCTTCTTTGCGCATTCCAATGCGGTCATGGTTACAACGATTGCTTTCTTGTCGGCAGGGATCAGATCCACGCCGTCGCCTTCGTAGAGAACGCCTGCGCTGAAGGTTCTGCCGGGAACAACGGTAACGCTTCCTTCCGCTTCCTCGACGTCGATATCAATCTTGGCGTTCTCGTCGGTGGAATTGGAGGTGAGCTTGACAGACATATCGGAGATGTCAATATTCAGAATATCACCGGCGTTTACGTTCGCAACTTTGAACGTAATGTTGAACAGTTCGATAGGGAAGGTTTCGCCGCTTACGGTCAAATCGCTATTTGTGTTTGCATCAAAGTAAACGATACGGAGCTTTCCGTCGCTTGCCAGATTGTAGCGGATCGTACCGCCGGCAAGACGGCTTCCTGCAGTAACGCTCGTCACGGTAAGACCTTCGGGGATGGTGACGATCAGATCGATGAGCTTGAATCCTCCTTCGTTATTCCATCCGTTTACACTGACAACACCGTTGAAAGTCGTACCGGCGGCATTCTCTACCTTTTCGGGCAGACCGAGGGTTGCGGAAAAATCGGTGGTAATGGGAGGTGTCGCGGGAGTGTCGGGTTCTTCGGGTGTTGCGGGATTTTCATTGGGCGTGACGGACTCAATGACAACGTCACTGTAATCGTAGAGAGCCTTTTCACCTTTGATAAAGCGATCGTATGCAACGAGAGCGTAAGTAGCTTGGTCGGTCGCCATAGCGTTTGAGCCTGCGCCCTTGCCATGCTCAAACATCGCCTCTTCTGCAAGGTAATAGGTGAGAAGATTGTCTACCGCAGACTTTCCGTCCTTGATAAAACGATCGTCCGTGTCGGGGTTGATACCCCATGTGGTAAGCGCTACGATTGCCCACGCACAGCTTTCGCTCGTTTCTCCCTGTCCGTAGGGGAAGCCGCCCGAGGTAAGCTGAGACTCGGAAAGCCATTCGATCGCCTCTGCGCAAGCGGTGGCAACTGCAGGCTGGTCACGATAGGGATAAAGCGCGGTCAAGGTCATGCAGGTAATATCCACATTGGAGGGCTGAGTCTTTGCCGTTACCAAAGACCAACCGCCGTCATTGTGACGAGCCGCCAAAATAGAATCGATACATTGCTGACGGATGGTGGGATCGGATGTTTCATAGTTATTGGAATCAAGCGCGATCAAGGTCCAGATCGTGCCGTTCATGCCCTGCTTTTTGATCCAGTTGATACCGTTCGCGCTGTACGCTTCGACCAAATTCCAATCGCCAACGGCGGTGGCGTTCTTACCTATGGCAGAAAGCGCAACGATCAGACGGGAGTTTTCGGTAGACTTGTTCTTGTCAAGCGCACCGTTCAAAGTCGGATCGTAGCCATGTCGTTCTGTGAGCCAA
>JAZRLQ010000034.1:0-3036 GCA_045646925.1 Eubacteriales bacterium | reverse complement strand
CGCGCTTGCTCCGTTGTGAGCGCCGTTCCGAGCGTGGCGACCGCGTTCGGAAATCCCGCCATATTGACGGCGATGACGTCCATGTAGCCCTCGCAGAGAATGAGCGATTCCGCGCAGGCGTTTCGAGCGAAATTCAAAGCGAAGAGCGATCGGCTCTTCTTGAAAACGGGGGTGTCGGAGCTGTTGAGATATTTCGGCTTCACGTCCCCGATCGCGCGTCCGCCGAAGGCGATGACGTTCGAGAAGTTATCGATGATCGGGAAGATGATCCTTCCGCGGAAGTAGTCGAAATAGTTGCCCGTGCGCTCGCTTTTGCCGCAAAGAAAGGCTGTCTTCAGCTCGTCGTCGTGATAGCCGAGGCTATGCATATGACGGCGCAGCGCGTCGAAGCTGTTCGGCGCGAATCCGAGTCCGAAGCGCTTGATCGCGGCGGCGGTGAGTCCTCTCGCGGCGAGATATTTCCGCGCCTCCTCCGCCTCGGGCAAGGAGAGACAACGGTTGAAGAACCTCGCTGCCTCGCGGTTCATTTCGTAGTAACGGGCGCGCTTGACCGTCTCGCCGCTCTCCGACGATTCGGGCATCTGCAAGCCCGCGCGCTTCGCGAGAAATTCGATCGCGCCCGGATATTCGAGATTCTCGGCGCGCATGATAAAGGAGATCACGTCCCCTCCCGCGCCGCAGCCGAAGCAGTGGAAGGTCTCCGTGTTCGGAAAGACGGTGAACGACGGCGTTTTCTCGCTGTGGAACGGGCATACGCCCTGATAATTCGAGCCCGCGCGCTTCAGATTGACGTAGGACGAGATCACGTCCTCGATCTTGTTGCGGTATTTGACCTCTTCAATGAAATTTTGCGGAAACCTCATCCGTCTCCTCCTTTCCGCGCACTGCGCGTTGTTGAATATGGGGGCGTGATTGTAGGGACCGATTTTGCGTGCAGAATCCCGTCTGCGCACGTACCCCGATTTGTAGGGGACGACCTCCCGGGCGTCCCGAAAGCCTTCCCCTTGGGGAAGGTGCCGAGGTACGAGGCGGATGAGGTATACGCCTGCATATCGAATTTTGTACACCTTTCCGTAGGATCGATTCCTTCATTCTAATCGTCGACGGAACTCTGTGAATACTCCAATGAGTACCTCATCCGTCACTTCGTGACACCTTCCCCAAGGGGAAGGCTAACAAAAATCCATTCATACTATATAATATACGCTGAAAAAACGGAAAATCCTTTTTCGTTTTGAAAAAATTTTTGAAAGAGCGCGGATTTTTTGAAATCCGCGCGGAATTGCGGAGCTTACGCGTCGAGGCGCGTACCCGTTTTCACGGGGACGAGCTTGCCGTTTGTCATGGACCAGAGCGCTTTTTCGAACGCCTCGTACTCCTCGGAGAGAACGGCGAGGCGCAGGGTGATATTGCCGCCGAATTCCGTATCGTCGGTGATGGCGGTCCTTCTGCCGATGTCGTACAGCAGCTTGTCGTAGAGAGAATAGTCGCAGGTGACGGTGCATTCCGTATATTCGCGGTAGGTCACGATCCCCGCCGCCTCGATCGCCATTGCCGCCGCCTTCGAATACGCGCGCACGAGCCCCGCCGCGCCGAGCAGAATGCCGCCGAAGTAGCGCGTGACTACGACGACCGTGCCGTCCACGCCGCTTTTGCGGATGACCTCGAGGACGGGAACGCCGCCCGTGCCCTTCGGCTCGCCGTCGTCACTGTAGCGGATCGAATTTCCGACGATATACGCGGAAACGTTATGGCGCGCGTCGGCGTGCTTTTTCTTGATCCTTTGCACGAACGCCTCCGCTTCCTCCGCTGTGGAAACGGGCGCGGTATAGCCGATGAACACCGACTTCTTTTCGGTGAACTCGGCGCTTGCCTCCTTGCCGACCGTGGTCAGATTCTTTTCTTCCATCTTCAGAGATCCTTTCCTTACGCCTGCGCGATGTATGCGGAAAGCTTGCCTGCCGTTTTCTTGTCGCAGACCGCCGTCACGCGCACGCCGTTTTCCGTGTATTCCGTATCCAGCACCGTGGCGTCGGAATACAAAACGTTGATGAGAGAGAATTTGTTCGAGGGGATCTCGAAGACGTATTCCTTTTTGCCCGCGGTCGCAAGCGCTTCGAGGCGGTCCACAAGCTCTTCAATGCCCTCGCCCGTCGCCGCGGAAACGTAGATATTGTCCGCCGTGGGCGTCATGGGATGGGAAGCCATGCCTCTGTCGCATTTATTGTAAACGTAGAGCACGGGCTTGTCGGAAGCGCCGAGCTCCTCGATGAGAGCGCCCGTGACCTCCGTCTGCGCGATGAATTCGGGGTCGGAGGAGTCGATGACAACGAGGATCGCGTCCGCGTAGCAGACCTCGTCGAGCGTGGAGCGGAACGCGCGGATCAGATGGTGGGGGAGGTTACGGATGAAGCCGACCGTGTCCGTCAGCAGAATCTCCTCGCCGCAGGGGAGCGCGAACTTTCTCGTCGTGGGGTCGAGCGTCGCGAAAAGCTTGTCTTCCGCGAGAATGCCCGCGGAGGTCAAACGGTTGAGAAGCGTGGATTTGCCCGCGTTCGTGTAGCCCGCGATGGCGATCTTGAAGATACCCGAGCGGTCGCGGCTCGCTCTCTGCACCGCTCTGTTTTTCGCAAGCTCCTCGAGCGCGTCCTCGAGCGCGTCCATTCTGCGCTTGACGTGACGTCTGTCCGTTTCGAGCTTGCTTTCGCCGGGGCCTCGCGTACCGATACCGCCGCCGAGACGGGAAAGCTCCGTTCCGTGTCCCGTCAGACGAGGGACGGTATATTTGAGCTGGGCAAGCTCGACCTGAAGCTTACCTTCACCCGAAACCGCGTGAAGTGCAAATATATCGAGGATTAACATACTTCTGTCAATTACAGTTACGTCACCTAAATCGTTTTCAAGATTACGAATTTGTGCCGGGGTAAGCTCAAAGTCAAAAACGACGAGCGTTACATTATTATTTTTACATAACTCGGCTATTTCTTCCACTTTGCCTTTACCAATACAAGTGCGAGGGTCAAATTTATCCTTTAC
>JAZRLQ010000033.1:0-3814 GCA_045646925.1 Eubacteriales bacterium | reverse complement strand
CGTTGAGGTTGTGGCGATCTGCGACATCGTTCCCGAAAAAATCGAGGCTTTCAAAAAACGCTTCGATCTTCCCGACGATATTCCGTCGTTTACTGATTATCACGAGCTTCTTGACATGGAGGGGCTTGATTACGTCGATATCTGTACGCCGAACTATCTGCATTCCGTGATTGCCGTTGATGCCTTGAATAAAGGACTTAACGTTTTCACAGAGAAGCCGGACGCAGTTTCCGTTTCCGAAGTAACGAGAATGAAGGACGCGGCAGATCGCTCCGGCAAAGTGCTGATGGCGATGCGTAATAACCGTCACAGAAACACAGCGAAATATCTGAAGCAGTATATTGCTGACGGAAATATGGGTGATATCTACTGCGGACGTTGCGGTTGGATCAGACGACGCGGTATTCCCGGCAAGGGCGGTTGGTTCACGACAAAGGAACAGTCCGGCGGTGGTCCGCTGATCGACCTCGGCGTACATATGATCGACCTTGCTATCTGGCTCATGGGTAATCCTACCCCCGTTGCCGTTACCGGATGCACCTACAGAAAATTTGCGGACACCGAAGTCAGTGATTCCGTAAACTCTTCCTTTGGTGAAAAGAAGGCGGGAGGCACGTTTGACGTAGAGGATCTTGCGATGGGATTCATTCGTTTTGATAACGGCGCTTGCTTGCAGATCGAATTTTCCTGGGCATCCAATATTAAGGCAGAGGACAATTTCGTAGAGCTTCGCGGAACGAAATCCGGCGCAAAAATTTCCGCACTCAAAGGACTCGAAATTTACTCGGAGACTTACGGTCAGTTGACGGATATCACGCCTCTTGCCGACGATTTGAAGGGTATCCCGCAGCATGAAGCGAATCTGCGCCATTTCCTCGACGTTCTCGGCGGAGCGAAACCCGACTTCGTACCCGTACAGGGCGTGAATATGATTAAGATTCTCGAAGCGATGTATCGTTCCGCAGAAGCAGGACACGAAATCGCACTTTGATTTGGATATAAAGGAGTTTTCTATGAAAGTTACGATTTGGAATGAAAATCTTCATGAAAAAAGCAATTCCCGTGTGACAGCCCTTTATCCCGGCGGTATTCACGGCTATCTGAAAAAAGTTATTGAGTGTGACGATATCGAGGTTCGTGTCGCAACGCTTGATATGCCCGAGCATGGTCTTACAGAGGAAGTTCTGGCGGATACAGACGTTCTTCTTTGGTGGGGACATATGGGACACGCCAGAGTCAGCGACGAGATCGTGGATCGCGTACAGAGCGCCGTTCTCGGCGGTATGGGTCTCATCGTGCTTCACTCGGGCCATCACTCCAAAATTTTCAAGCGTCTGATGGGCACGACCTGCAATCTCAAATGGCGTGACAATGCGCGCGAGCGTATCTGGACGGTCAAACCGAATCACCCCATTGCCAAGGGCGTTGAAGATGGCTTCTTGCTCGAAAGCGAAGAAATGTACGGAGAAGCATTTGATATTCCGAATCCCGACGACGTTATTTTTATCGGTTGGTTCAATGGCGGAGAGGTGTTCCGTAGCGGTTGTACCTTTACACGCGGAAACGGCAAGATCTTTTACTTCCAGCCCGGTCATGAAACCAATCCGTCCTATCAGAATGAAAACGTACAGAAGGTAATTCGTAATGCGGTTCGTTGGGCTTGTCCCGTAAGCAAACCCGGAAAGATTGAAGGCGTACACTTTACACCTCCGCTTGAAAACGTTTGATCCATCAAACGATCGCTAACAAAACAAAAGAAAGGCTTGGTCATTGAATATGGAATTATCCGTTATGTCGCCCGTTCTCGCGGCGATGACTTTAGATGAATCCCTCGCTTATCTCAAAAAGCTCGGTGTTGACAGTTTTGAGATCGGCGCGGGCGGTTATCCCGGTAAAGCGCATTTGGATCCGAAGGAATATCTTGGAAACCCGGAAAAGATCGAAGCTTTGAAAGCGCTTCTTAAAAAATACGATATGAAGATCTCCGCCGTCGCTTGTCACGGTAACCCCGTGCATCCGAACAAGGCGATCGCTGCAAAATTTCACGAGGAATTTGTTGACGCAATGAAGATCGCCGTTCAGCTCGGTGCGGATACGATCATCGGATTCTCCGGTTGTCCCGGCGATTGCGAAAGCTCGAAAAATCCCAACTGGGTCACTTGCGCATGGCCTCCGGAATATCTGGACATTCTTGAATGGCAGTGGGAAAGCGTTTTGATTCCGTATTGGAAAGAAACCGCTGCACTTGCGAAGGAAATCGGAATCAAGAAAATCGCCTTTGAGATGCATCCCGGCTTCTGCGTATACAATCCTTCTACATTGCTCCGTTTGCGTGCGGCGGTAGGTGATATCATCGGCGCGAACGTGGACCCCAGCCACCTTTTCTGGCAGGGAATCGATCCCTGCGAGGCGATTCGTATGCTGGAGGGCGCAATCTATCATTTTCATGCGAAGGATACGAAGATCGACCGCGCCAATACCGAAAAGATCGGTGTTCTCGATACGCAGAATTACGGCGATGTGAAAAATCGCGCGTGGGTATTCCGTACCGTTGGTTACGGACATGGTAAAGAGGTTTGGAACAATATGATCAGTATGCTGAAAACGGTCGGCTATGACGGCGCGATCAGTATTGAGCATGAGGACGCATTGATGTCTCCCAAGGAAGGTCTCGAAAAAGCCGTAGCACTTCTTAAGGATTGTATTATTTATG
Source organism: Eubacteriales bacterium (assembly GCA_045646925.1). Lineage (GTDB taxonomy): Bacteria > Bacillota > Clostridia > Oscillospirales > CAG-272 > QALR01. The sequence continues at coordinate 1,101 of JAZRLQ010000033.1, read as the reverse complement.
AAAAAGCAGGTGAAATGTGGTGGGCGTAATGCATAAATTGGGTATTATCGGCTTTGGCGGTATGGGCAGAAGCCATTTTGACCATCTGACCAAAAATTACGGTCGTCTTGAAGTGAAGGGTATTTTCGATATCAGTCCCAAAGCGTGTGAAGCGGCAATTGCGCGCGGAACACACGTTTACAGTTCTCTTGACGATATTTTGAGCGATCCTGAAATCGATCTCATCCTTGTTTCCGCAACGAACGAGGTGCATAAATCGCTTTCCATAGAAGCATTGAGGGCGGGGAAAAACGTGATCTCCGAGAAACCCGTTACCATGAATAGCGGGGAATTGGAAGAGATCATGGCTGTGATAAAGGAAACGGGAAAGGTTTTCACAATTGACCAGAACCGCCGCACGAATCGCGATTTCGTTCTCATGAGAAGAAACGCGGAAAGCGGTATCATCGGAAAGCCCATCGTCATTGAATCCCGCGTGGAGGGATCCCGCGGTATGCCGAAGGGCTGGCGCACGCTCAAGGAGCTTGGCGGCGGCATGATGCTCGACTGGGGCGTACATCTCATTGACCAGATCCTTTACATGATGGGTGATGAAAAGGTCAAGGAAATCTATTGCAAAATGTTGAGTCTCCAATATCCCGATGTGGATGACAATTTCCATTTGATGATGACGTTTGAGAGCGGTTTGATCGTCATTGTCGAAGTGGGTACCAATCACTACGTTCCTCACCCTCGCTGGTACGTCATGGGCGAAAAAGGAACGCTTCAGATCGATAACTGGAGCTGTGACGGCAAGATCATCCGTAACATCAGCAAAGAGGACGTTTGGGATGAGGAGATCTTCTATACGAAGGCAGGACCGACGAAAACGATGGCGCCTCGCAGCGCAAAATCCGTCGAAACCATCACGCTTTCCTGCCCCGAAGACGTGGAGGACAGTCTATACGTCGTTTACGATCAATTCCTCGATGCGGTGGAAGGCAAAGCTCCTTTGACCATCACCGCCGAACAGGCAATGCGCGTCATGAAAATAATGGAAGCTTCTTTCGTTTCCGTCAATGAAAAACGTTCCGTTGAAGTGAATATTTAACGAAAAAAACA
>JAZRLQ010000032.1:0-3911 GCA_045646925.1 Eubacteriales bacterium | reverse complement strand
GTTGAATACAAATTTTGTCTTCCTAAGACCGCTTGGCCTCCGACTTAATTCAAGCCTTGGCTGCTCCGTATGTGCGGACCCGTCGCGCTTGCAAGCTTTCTGATGTACCAGACGGCGATTTCCGAGGCTCCCATGGGTCTTCGCATTGCCTATATGTTCATCACCTATCTTCTCTACGGCAGTATCTGCTATACCGCGATCAACATCCCCTACGGCTCCATGGCATCCGTTATGAGCGCGGAAGCGGACGATCGCGCGGCGCTCTCCACCTTCCGTGGCGTTGGCTCTCTCATTCCGCAGGTCCTCGTCGGCGTCGTTATGCCGATGTTCCTTTACGAAAAAACGATGGTTGACGGCGTGGAGGTCGAGGTTGCCGTTCCCGGCGCGTTCCCCGTTGTCGCTCTGATCCTCGCGATCGCCGCGGCAGGCTGCTACGTTCTCTGCTACTATATGTGTACGGAACGAATCGCCGTTGACGATTCCAAAAAGGAAAGCGTCACCTTCGGTCAGACCGTCAAGGCGCTCTTCACCAACAGAGCGCTGATCGGTATCGTCATCGTTTATATCTCCTTCCTCGGCGCGCAAATGCTCAACCAGACCATCAACAACTACATCTTCAAGGACTTCTTCAACAACAAGATGGGTCTTACGATCATCAATGCCGCAGGCTTCGTACCTGCGCTCGCACTCGCTCCCGCGGCAGTTCCGCTTTCGAGAAAGTTCGGTAAGAAGGAAGTCGGCATTGTGGCGGCGATCATGGGCTCCGTGTCTTACGCGCTCCTCTTCTTCCTCCACACGCAGAATATGTGGCTCTACGTCGTGCTGAGCATTCTCGGCTCTCTCGGCTTCGGTCTCTTCAACCTCATCATCTGGGCGTTCATCAGCGATATCATCGACGATCACGAGGTGAGAACGGGTGTCCGCGAGGACGGCACGATCTACGCCGTTTGCTCCTTCTCCCGTAAGATCGGTCAGGCGATCGCTTCCGCGATGGGCGCTTGGGCGCTCGCAGCCATCGGCTACGCAGAAGGCGCGCTCCAGCAGACCCAGACCGTCAAGGACGGTATCTACAATATCGCGACCGTCGTTCCCGCTATCCTCTATATCGTGGTTGGCGTGGTGCTTGCGTTCGTATATACGCTCGACAAGAAGAAGGTTCTCGAAAACGTCGAAACCCTCAAGGCGAGAAAACAGAAATAAAACGAATCGAATGGTAAGGGAGTGCCCGAAAGGTCACTCCCTTTTCCCGAAAACGAAGACTTCGAAGAGAAGTCCGTTGGTGGATATGCAAAGCGGATTCGGCAGGTATTCACGGGAGGCGGAACGCCTCCCTTACAAACACAAAACCGATTTTGCACGAAAAACCCATCTGCGCACAAGCCCCCATTCTGTTGTAGGGGACGACGGTCTCATTGAGATTCGGTCACGCTCGGGGAAAGAAAGCCGTTTAGGCTTTCTTTTAACACCCTCGCGCCGCTTCGCTACCTCGGCGACCCGAAAGCCTTCCTCCGCACATTATGCTTCGCAAGAACGTCACATTATGCTTCGCAAAATGTTACGGAAGGTGTCGGCATAGCCGACGGAAGGAGCCTGCGTGCATACAAGACACGGAATACCTTCCGTGGACAGTGGAAATCGAGTGCTTGTCTTCATTGCCGCACTCTCCCTCAGTCAGCTTCGCTGACAGCTCCCTCCCGGAAGGAGCCTTCCGGCTACGGCGCACGAACTCCGATTCTGTTGTAGGGGTCGACGCCTTCGGCGACCCGAAAGCATTCCCCAAGGGGAAGGCAAATGAGCCGTCTGCGCACGGACTTCGACCACTCCGTAGGGGAGCGGCTTCGTCTCCCGAAAACCCGGCGCTTTGCGCCTAAAAGTTTTCCACATTTTTGCAGAGTGAACGAAAGAAAGAATTTCTTTCTCTGTTTCTCCTTCTTCTTCTTCTTCTGTAGCGTGACGTCACGTGACACCTGAAATGCGGTCGATATATATATTATTATGTACGCGGGGAGGGGAAAACGGGCTTTTTGGGGGTGAAAAAATTTTTTTGAAAAACGAAAAGTTTTGCAGTGTTTTTCAGTGAATTTCATAAAAAAGTGTGCTATAATAGAGTCACGGAAGACACGAACAAAGGTTTCCGTATAACGAACAAAAGGACGGTGGTCTTATGGGCATACTGGCTGACAACTACGAGCTCTGGTCGCGTTGGGACGCGGATAGGACGCAGGCTTTGCACAAGCTTCCTCGGTGCGGGTACTGCGGTGAGGCGATCACGGAGGATTATTTTTACATCATCAAGGGAACAAATGTTTGTGAATCCTGCTTGAATAACGAACATCGGAGATACACTGAGGATTACACGGAGGGTTAAAATGAAACAGAAGTACTTCACGATGATCATCGAACAGCTTTGCGAAAAAGTGGAGCAATTGCAAAGCGAGAAATTCACACTCGAAATGGAGAACTCTCTCTTGAAGAACGAGAACGAAGCGCTGAAGGCGCGCTTGCACGAGGCTTCTTCCAACCAAAAACAAAATTAAGGACAAACAAACGTTTTCACGAAAGGACACACGGAGGTATTTATGGCGGAGATTAAATGGGTCAAGATCTCAACGGATATGTTCGACAACCGCAAGGTCAAGCACCTGCGCAGATTGCCGGAAGGGAATGACATCGCTCTGATATGGGTCATGCTTCTGACGATGGCGGGTAGATGCAACGCGGGCGGTATGATCTATCTGACGGAGAGCATTCCCTACACGGCGGATATGCTTGCCGACGAGTTTGGCTTCGAGGAAAGCACCGTGGTCCATGCGCTGAAGGCGTTGGAGGAGCTTGACATGATCGTTTTCATCGACGGATTTCTCGTCATCGCGGGATGGGAGGACCATCAAAGCACCGACGAAATGGAAAAGATCAGAGAGCAAAACCGACTCCGCAAGCAAAAGCAGAGAGAAAGACAAAGACGTCTCACTCCCATGTCGCGTGACACTTACGCGACCGAGGAATACGAGCAGGAGACGGAAATGGAAACGGAGGCGCCTTCCTTCTCGGCGTCTGCGCCGACGGAAGAAGAGCTTTACGTCGAAAAGAAGGTTTCGGAAGCCGGTTTTTCCGGCAAGGAGGCAGACGTTTACCGCGAGGAGCTTCGCGAAAATCTGCGACTCAAATATCTTGGCGGCGAGCTCGGGCAGGACGTGATCCTCATGAGCGGCGAGCAATTCGACGATCTCTGCCGGCGCCTCTCGCTCGACGAGATCGACAAGTATTTCGGCATTGTCGCCGAGTGCGAAATGAACGGACGGCGCTATAAGCGCAAGTCCCATTACCAAGCCATTCTCGATATGGCGGAGAAGGATCGGAGAGTGTGTTTTTAGAGGGGCGCTCAAAACGGGCGATTTTTGAATCACCCGATTCTGCGCGGCTCCCTTTGAAAAGGGGGAAACGGTTTTACTAGCTTTTCTTTATTAGGATAACCTTTTTCTTTGTCTGAAAGAAAAAGGTAGAAAAAGAAGCAGACCAACGTTCCGTTGGATCGTTGCGCCCATCAATTGTGTCGCGCTTACCTTTTCTGTTTCCGCAGGCGCGGTGCCTCGGAATCGGCTTCACCTACACCAAAAGCTATGAGGTTGGGAGCCCTCGATTCACGAATGGGCGGTTTCGATTTGATGGGCGCGGTGCGCACCCCTTCTCGTCACGCGAACCACGAAACACGAACCGTATGGGTTCGCGTTTCATGATTCGTGGGGATCGCGATCTTGTCGATGCAGGGTGCTTCTGTCGAACCTCATCGCCCCCACTCGTAGATCCTTGCCCACCGTGTGCGGTGGCGCACAGGCTCAGATTCTGTTGTAGGGGACGACGGTCTCATTGAGATTCGATCACGCTCGGGGAAAGAAAGCCGTTTAGGCTTT
>JAZRLQ010000031.1:0-7459 GCA_045646925.1 Eubacteriales bacterium | reverse complement strand
TCCATATGCTTTCGATCTCCGCGTTCAACGCCTTGCTGAAGACGCTGGAGGAGCCCCCGAAGCACGTTCTCTTCATTCTTGCGACCACAGAGCTGCACAAGATTCCCGCGACCGTTCTTTCGCGCTGTCAGCGCTTCGATTTTCACCGTGTGGCGATGGACGCTATCGTCGGCAGATTGCGTACCGTTTGCAAGGGAGAGGGCTTCACCGCTGAAGAAGGCGCGCTGGAGTTGATCGCCCGACTTTCTCAGGGCGGTATGCGCGACTCTCTCAATATGCTCGAATACTGCGCGGGCGACGGCGGACATATTACCGAGGAAAAGGCGGAACGCCTGCTCGGCGCGGCTTCCCGTACGCTTCTTGCTAAATTGACGGATGCGGCGGCTTACGGCGATACCGCTTCGGCGCTTGCCGTGATCGAAGAGATCCATCTTTCCTCCCGTGATATTGCGGTTTTCTGGCGTGAGCTGATTTCGTTTGCGCGCGATATGCTGATCGCGGTCAGTACGCGCATGAAGAGTGTCAAGGATGAGCTTCTTCGCACCTGCGCCGAAAAATATTCGTTGCCGAGACTTCTCTGCACCATCAGAATATGGATGGAGGCGGAGGCGGATATGCAGAAAAATCCGAGCGGCGCGCGCTTGTACGCAGAAATGTCCATGATCCGCGCGTGCGATCTTTCTCTTTCCGACGACGTTGAGGCGTTGCTCGCGAGAGTGACCGCGCTCGAAGATAAATTGGCAACGGGAAATTTCAAGCTTCCCGCGGCGGCACCTGCTGTACAGGAAGCGCCGAAAAAGGATCTTCCGATCCTTGATATTTCCGAGGAATTCATTCCTCCGGAGGAATCCGCTCCCGAATATCCCATGGATATGCCCGTCGGGGATTATGATTCCTTGCCGACGGTTCCCGCGGAAGCGCCCGTAAAAAAAGCGGAGCCTGCTCCCGTCAAGAACGCAAAGGCATCTGCGAAAAAGCCGATGGAGAAACCCGCGCCCGTCAAAGAAGTCGAGAAGCCTTCCGCCGAGCCTGAGGGAAGAAAGCTCAAGGGCTATCGCAAGTGGCAGGAAGTCGTTCGCAGACTTGCTCCCACGGAGGGATTGTTCATGCCGTTCTTGCAGGCGGCTTACGCCTACGAAGGCACGGACGGAAAGTTCTATATCTTTTTCGAAAATAAATTTGCAACGACGTTGCTCACCGACGTGCGTAAGCAGACCATCTGCGCCGCAGTCAATACTGCAGGCTGCGCGCGTCAATATATCCCCGCTGATATCATCGGCACTGTGCGTGATGACGTAGGCGGTATCCGCGAACCGATCGAGGATCTTCTTGAATTGGAAGAAACAGAAGTAACGTAAAACCGACTTTTACACCGACGAAAATTTTAAATAAAATAAAGCAAATATAAAACCAAAAGGAGAAATCAATATGAAAGCAAGAGTACCCCAGGGTCCTTCCATGAACGCTATGATCAAGCAGGCGCAGAAAATGCAGGAGGATATGGCAGCGCTTCAGGCTGAGCTTGAAGAACGTGAATATGAAATTTCCGCAGGCGGCGGCGCTGCAAAGATCAAGATCAACGGCAAGAAGGAGATCGTTTCTCTCGAGATCGCTCCCGATATCGTTGACCCCGACGACGTTGAAACCCTTTGCGACATTCTGACCGCAGGTATCAACGAAGCCATCAAGCGTGTGGAACAGACCTCCGAACGCGAAATGGCAAAGATCACCGCAGGTATGCCCGGCATGGCAGGCGGCTTCCCCGGTCTGTTTTAAGGAAACGAGGATCTGAACGTTGACGGAATACATTCTTCCCCTGCAAAAGCTGATCGAGGAATTTTGCCGTCTTCCCGGAGTCGGCAGAAAAACCGCCGTCCGATACGCATTCGCCGTCCTCGGCATGAGCGAGGAAGACGTCGAGTCCTTCGCCTGCGCCGTCGTCAATGCAAAAAAGAACGTCCGCGCTTGCGAGGTCTGCGGCAATCTCAGCGATAAGCCGCTTTGCTCGATCTGCTCGGACGAAAAGAGAGACCGCAAGGTCGTTTGCGTTGTCGAGGACGCCAAGACCGTTATGGCGCTGGAAAAGGTCAAGGAATACAACGGCACTTACCACGTGCTTGGCGGCGCGATCTCGCCTATGAACGGAATTACGCCCTCCGATCTGAGAATCAAGGAATTGATCAATCGTATCGGAAGCGGTGAGATCGAGGAGATCATCATTGCCACGAACCCCAATATCGAGGGTGAAACGACGGCAATGTACCTTTCCAAGCTCATCACGCCTCTCGGCGTGCGCGTGACCCGACTCGCCTACGGCGTTCCCGTCGGCGCGGATCTCGAATACGCGGACGAAGTCACGCTTCTCCGCGCTCTCGATGGCAGAAGAGATCTGAAATAACCGAATAAAACCGAGATTGCCCAACTTCTCATATGGAGGTTGGGCAGTTTTATTCGCCCGAATTTGTATAGCAAATGTGGCAAATTCCATTGCTCTCTGTATACGCAGGACGCTCATATTATAAAAGCCATCACGAAATTTCTCTGTTGTTCTTAACGGAGAAATCACAATAACCGCACCGCTGAGGGAATTAGCGGTGCGGTTTCTATTACATAAAGAAATGTTTGTAGGGCGGGGGCTTGCTCCCGACGAAATATGTAGGAGAGGATATCTTTGTTAAAGAAAACAGGGATGTCTTTTCAGCGTAGCGTATCATCCCCCGAAAGGGGGAGCAAGAACCTGCAAGGTTCGAATATTGTAAGGAATCCTTGAGGATAAGGCGGTTTGAGTGAAAATTCAAGCCGTCCTATTCTTTTTAGATTGACAAATCCTCTAAATTGTGGTATAATAAGCGTGCTACACAATTTTATACACTATTTCTATCTAAGTGGCTTTACGTTGGTAAAAACGTAGGCTTTGCTTGTCATATCCACTTAGATGTGAAATTGTGTAGCAACAATGAGCGAAACTGCGTTTTTCGGTGCGTGGTTTCGGCCACGCACCTTTTTATGTTCCGGAGGAAAGACTATGAAAAAAATCATTCTTTTGCTTGCTGTTTTGCTTGGAACAGTAGTGCTGCTATGCTCATGTGATTGCAAGCATGAAAATCTATCACAAGCAACTTGTACAACATCTGCTACATGTTTAGACTGTGGCGAAACGATTTTCGACGCTCTTGGTCATACCGATGGCGAGTGGATCACCGACAAGGAAGCAAACTGCACCGAGGATGGCAGTAAGCACCAAGTTTGCTCTGTATGTAACGATACCATCAAAACCGAAACCTTAACCAAGCTCGGGCATACCGATGGCGAGTGGATCACCGACAAGGAAGCAAACTGCACCGAGGATGGCAGTAAGCACCAAGTTTGCGCTGTGTGTACCGCCACCATCAAGACCGAGCCGATTGCGGCAACTGGTCACACCGACGGCGAGTGGGTAACTGATACTAACGCTACTTGTACCGTTGATGGTAGCAAGCACCAAGTTTGCTCCGTTTGCTCTGCATCTACCAGAACTGGAACTATTGCCGCAACTGGTCATACGGAGAGTGATTTTGTAATCGATGTACCTGCTACAATTTACACCGATGGATCGCAACATACATATTGCACTACATGTAATGAGGGCGTGCAGACAAATGTTCCTGTTCCGAGAATAACATCTAATGGATTAGCCTATGAGGTTAGTGCAGACGGAACAACCTGCACAATCACGGGTATAGGTACATGCACTGACACTAAAATTGGCATTCCCGACACCATTGACGGATATAAAGTAACTGCTATTGGTGAGAACGCTTTTGAAAATTGTTCCTCCGTGACCGCTATAGCACTGTCATCCAACATAAGAACCATTGAGCGAAGAGCTTTTTATGGATGTGCAGGACTAACCGATTTCATGATTCCTTCTTCCATTCAAAGCATCGGTGTTCAGGTGTTTTATAAATGCAACAACTTAAGCACTGTATACTATAACTCTACCTTTTCACCTGCACAAGATGAGGGATTCTTAAATACCTCTTCTATCAAAAAGGTAGTCTTTAATGGTTCGTATGTTCCTGCAAATATTTGTTATGGTTGCTCTGCGTTGACAGATATTGAAATATTAAGCAATGTAAAAAGCATACGAGGTTATGCTTTTGCAAATTGTTCCAATTTGATTAATGTTTACTTCGATATAGAAACGTTAACAATGAACGAATGGGATGACAGATATCAATTTGAAAATTGCACAAGCCTTGAAACTATAGTTTTGCCTGAGGGATTAACGGATATATCTAATTACGCATTCGAGGGATGCTCTAAACTGAAAAACATTACTATTCCTGCAAGTGTTGTTTTTATCGAAGACCGTCCATTTTGGTCGTGCTATTCGCTTGAAAACATCTACATTTCGAGTATAGAAGCCTATTGCAAGATTAGATATGAGTTTGAAGATCAGGCAATGTCTCATCCTATGTACTATGCAAAACACATCTATTTGAACGGCGAATTGATTACAGAACTCGTTATTCCAGATACTGTAACCAAAATTCCCAGATACGCTTTCAATAGTGTAGATATTAAAAAAGTTGTTATTTCTGATAGTGTTATAAGTATTGGCGACCACGCTTTCAACAATTGCGAAGATGCGATTATTATTGTTCCTGATAGCGTCTCCTATATTGGAAATGGTGCCTTTGGTAACTATAATGGAAATTTGACAATATATTGTGTTGCAGAGTCACAGCCTGCTGGATGGGATGCTAATTGGACAAATGAACACAACACAATAGTATGGGGATATACTGAATAAAATTACTCTAATTTAAACCACGGCTCACAGCGAGCCGTGGTTTTTTCTCGCCATACATATTATAGTGCCGCTTTTCCTTACTGACAGAAAAATGACATTTTTGATGATTTTATTTATCAATATGTCATTTTTTCAATATAATATAGCAAAGGCATTTTTTGCTATAAAATTTGTAAGGCACAGAATATGGAAGGAGTGAAAAAGTACAGTATTACGAATGATTTTGAGGCTTTTATATATTGCGAAAAAGGTATATATAAAAGTATCAAAATATTGGGATGAAACAGCGAGCGTAGCTCGATGCTTCATCCCAAAGGAACGAGAAGGATTTTCGATAAAGAAAAATCCAACGTTTTCTCAAATGATTTTGCAAACGGCAAAATCGAAACTATAATGGGTTTAGCTACACTTTACCTGCATATGTGAAAAGAGTGTATAAAAAACGGCGGGAGCAAGCCCCCGCCCTACGTTGTATGGATGTTTTTCAGCATTTATCGCAAGTTTCGCATTTGTTTTACAAATGCATCGGGCTATGCCCATACCCTTATTCAAATTCTCCGCTAAGAACATCACGCCTTTTCGTGATGGCTTTTAACTTATGAGAACCGGCGCATTTTTTGCCGTATTCGTTTATCAGGTTGCGATACCTGCGAACTGGGACATATAGAGATTGTAATATACGCCCTTTTCACGAAGAAGCTCGTCGTGATTGCCTGCTTCGCAGATCTTGCCACCGTCGAGAACGATGATCTTGTCGGCGTCGCGGATCGTGGAGAGACGGTGCGCGATGATGAGAGTGGTTCTGCCCTTCATGAGCTGTACCATTGCTTCCTGGATACGCATTTCCGTACGGGTGTCGACGCTGGAGGTCGCCTCGTCGAGAATGAGGATCTTGGGATCGGCAAGAACGGCTCTCGCGATGGAGAGGAGCTGACGCTGACCGTTACTGATATTGCCGCCCGATTCGGTCAGCATGGTCTGATAGCCCTTGGGCATACGATTGATGAAGCGGTCTGCGTTCGCCATTGCGGCTGCCTTGTGAAGCTCGTCATCGGTGGCGTAGGGCTTACCATAGCGGATATTGGATTCGATCGTGTCCGTAAAGAGAACGGTGTCCTGCAAAACGATCGCGATATTGTTTCGGAGAGAATCCTTTGTGATATCCTTGATATTCTTGCTGTCGAGAAGGATCTCGCCGGAGTCGATCTCGTAGAAACGGGTGAGCAGATTGATGATGGTCGTTTTACCCGAGCCCGTCTTGCCGACGATGGCGATCTTCTGTCCGGGCTCGACCTCGAGATTGAAATCCTTCAGAACGGGCTCGCCGGGAACGTAGGAGAAGTTGATGTGACGGAAGGAGAGTCTGCCGGTCACCTTTTCGGGACGGAGATTTACCTTGCCTTCGTCGATCTCGGAGGGTTCGTCCATGATCTCAAACACACGCTCCGCGCCGCTGATTGCGTTGAGGATCGCGGTGAACTGGTGCGCGATCTCGTTGATCGGACGGGTGAACTGCTTGGAGAGCTGGATGAAAAGGAAGACGACTGTGATCTCGATGCGGCCGTTCAGCGCGAAGATGACGCCCGCGACGACGATCAAGAGAAAGCCGACGTTGTTGATGATGTTCATGAGAGGACCCATAACGCCGCCGAAGATCTCCGCCTTGATGCCGGTTTTGCGAAGCTCGCCGCTGATCTCGCCGAAGCGCTTCTTCGTGATCTCCTCGCGGGAGAACGCCATGATCGTGCGGTAGCCCATGACGCTTTCCTCAACCTCTGCGTTGAGCTTACCGAGAAGCTTCTGCTGAGTGACGAAATAGCGGCGCACGCGCTTGGTGACGAACGAGGTCACGAGAATGGTGACGGGAATGGTGACGACGCTGATGAGCGTCATTTCCCAGCTTCTGTAGAGCATGACGGCGAGCGCGCCGACGATGATGATCAAGCTGGAAATGAGAGAGGCAACGGACTGGGAGATGGTATTCGCGATATTTTCGATATCGTTGGTCATACGGCTCATGATGTCGCCGTGGGGATGGTTGTCGATGTATTTGATGGGGAGCTTTTCGATGCGGCTGAAAAGGTCGTTACGCATCGTGCGGACCGTTCCTTGCGAGAGCTTTGCGGAAAGGCGGCTCTGCGTGAAGGTGAAGCACGCGGAAAGCACGTAGAGGATCGCGATCAGAGAAAGGATCTTGCCCATGGATTTGAAATCCACGCGGGGAAAGCCGTCGACGAATTCCATATAACCGCCCTCCATGGTGTTGGGCGTGAGATAGTTCAGCGCTTCGGTCTGAAGAATGGGGGAAGCGAGAGTGACGAGCGCGGAAACGATAACGCAGATGACCATGACGAAGAGCAAAATCTTGCTTTTTCCGATATAGGAGAGCAATCTTCCGACGGTCTTCTTCATATTTTTCGGTTTTTCAACCGTCATGGGACCGCGTCTGCCGCCCATGCCGGGTCTGCCGGGCATCATGCCGCCGGGACCGCCGGGTCCGCCCTGATTGGGTCTGTTCTGATTGTTATTCAATGCTTTCACCTCGTTTCAGCTGGGATTCATAGATGTCGCGGTAGATGTCGCTGGTTTCAAGGAGATCCTCATGCTTGCCGCAGGCGGCAACCGTACCGCCGTCGAGGACGATGATGCGGTCGGCGTTCATGA
>JAZRLQ010000030.1:0-2135 GCA_045646925.1 Eubacteriales bacterium | reverse complement strand
GGTTAAGTCCCGTCGGCGCACCCTGCATCGACAAGAACAAAATCCCCGCGAATCATGAAACGCGAACCCATACGGTTCGTGTTTCGCGGTTCGCGTGATGAGGTTCGATATGCACCGCGCCCATCAAATCGAAGCCGTCCGTTCGTGAAACGAGGGCTTCCAACCTCTTCATTTCGGGTGTAGATAAAGCCGATTCCAAGGCACCGCACCTGCGGAAACAGAAAAATCACGCGCGACACAATTGATGGGCGCGAACTGACGGCGAAGCGTCAGTTCATCTTTCTTTGCAACCTTTTTTCTTTTTGGCAAAGAAAAAAGTTGACCGTTCCCCCTTTTCAAAGGGAGAGAAGGAGCACCTCATCCATATCTCAACCCCGTTGAGATGTCAAATACCAAATAGAAAGAAAGGTACATCAGCTATGAAATGGATCATGAAGGCGCGGATGATATGGGTGAGGCTTCTGCTTCGCCTCGGGATGTCGCGCGGCGTATATTATATTGGAAAGACGGACGCGTTGCCGCCGCCTCTTTCTGCGGAGGAGGAGGCAGAGCTTCTCGCCAATCTGGACGGCGACCGCCGCTTCCGCAGTATCCTCGTCGAACGGAATCTGCGGCTCGTCGTCTACATCGCGAAGAAGTTCGAGAACACGGGGATCGGCATGGACGATCTGATCTCGATCGGCACGATCGGTCTCATGAAGGCGGCGAACACCTTCCGCACCGACAAGAACATCAAGCTCGCGACCTACGCCTCGCGCTGTATCGAAAACGAGATCCTGATGTACATACGAAAGAGCGGAAATCTGCGCTCGGAGCTTTCGATCGACGAGCCGCTCTCGACGGACTACGACGGCAACGAGCTTTTGCTCTCGGACGTTCTCGGCACGGACGAGGACAGCGCGGGGAAGGGACTCGAACAGGACGAGGAGCGCAAGATCATCCACGACGCGCTCGCGACGCTCTCGCCGCGGGAGAGGGAGATCATCGAGCTTCGCTTCGGGCTTTCGGGCGGCAGGGAAATGACGCAGAAGGACGTTGCCGACGTGCTGGGGATCTCGCAATCCTACATCTCGCGCCTCGAAAAAAGGATCCTCGCCCGACTCAAAGAGGAGATCAAAGACAAAATCTAAAAAAAACTCTAAAATTTCAGAAAAATCTCTCAAAACCTATTGCAAAATAAAAAGAAACGTGTTATAATCATAATTACTGTGATTATTACGGAATGTGAGGTGTAAATAATGAAAGAAGCAATCCATCCTAACTACGTCGATGCAACCGTTCGTTGCGCTTGCGGAGAAGTTATTCATACAAAGTCCACCAAGGGTGATTTCAGAGTTGAAATTTGCTCCAAATGCCATCCTTTCTTTACCGGTAAACAGAAATTTGTTGACGCCGGCGGACGTGTTGATAAATTCAAAAAGCGTCTTGAATCCAAGAGATAATTGTGCCTATACAAGAGGATTCATGAGCGGGAGAGCCACTGGCTTTTTCCCGCTCTTTTTCTATCTATAGGCAAAAATGCGGTCTTTCCGTTTCCGCGCGGAAACGGTGAAGGCACACCCCGTTTACCTTCCTCCCGAAAGCCTTCCCCTTATGGAAGGCGACGAAACATTACTCCATCAAACACGAAAGGAGCTTTCTCAGGCTATGAAAACAGAGACCTTACTTGAAAAGAATAAGAACGAAAAGACGGAGGTCATCCTCGTGACCGTTCTCCCGAAGGGAGCGGACCGTCACGCCTGCGAAGCCTCCTTTGACGAGCTGGAGCGCTTGGCGGAGACGGCGGGCGCTACCGTATACGCGCGCATGGTGCAGGAAAAGGAAAACCCCGATCCGCGCACCTACATCGGCAGCGGCAAGGTGCAGGAACTTGCCGACCTCTGCAAAAACGGCGGCATTGAGACCGTCATCTTCGACTGCGAGCTTTCCCCCTCGCAGATCAAGAACCTCGAAAACGACATCGGCGACGTGCAGGTCATGGACCGCAGTATGCTGATCCTTGATATTTTCGCGCTCCATGCGACCAGCGGCGAGGGTAAGCTGCAGGTCGAATTGGCACAACTCAAATATACCGTTCCCCGTCTGACGGGCCACGGCACGGAGCTTTCCCGTCTCGGAGGCGGTATTGGTACGAG
>JAZRLQ010000029.1:0-3452 GCA_045646925.1 Eubacteriales bacterium | reverse complement strand
CATCGTCTGTTGCGGTAACAGGGGGCAGACCCTTTCCGGGATCGCCCTTTTCGCCTTGGATGCCCTGAACGCCCTGCTCGCCCTTCAGCGATGCCAGCCATTCCTCTTCCGTGCCGTCAAAGCCGTTCACCACCGCGATCTCATAGGCACTCTTGCCAACAATCGCATCGGGCAAAGAAAGCGATCCGCGCAGCTTTACTACGCTTTCTGCTTTTCCTTTTACGCTCATAATTTGCTCCTTTCAAAATAGTCAATCACGATAATTAACAATCGTTTCTTCGGTCGCCGTTGATTTTCTCAAAAAGCCTATATGCAGCGGCAGATGTTCGATTTCGGCAAACGAGCCGACTTCACCCGTCTTAACGCCATCAACCATAAAATAGATCGTGATATAGTTTTCTTCGATTGCGTTTTTAATAACAGCCGCTTTTCCCTTGAAGATGTTTAACGTGTGATTTACCGGGTTTGTGCTACCAAGCGTAAAATCGTAATATTTGTTTTCGGCTTCGTTTCCGAAATAAACCCGGATGGTTTTATAATTGCTCGGCACAGAACTCATTCCGCACAGATTTATACTCTTGATATACTGATAAGGCGGAATATAGATTTTTGCACCAAGCGCAACGCCCAAACGGTTGCTATATACCATCGTTTTGGGGTGTCCGTAAAATTCGCTGTCATAACTGCAAATTTCGTAATTGAATTTTTTGGCGCTTGCCAAATAACTGCAATCGCGGACGTGTACGTGTCGCATATAGTACATTTTGCCGATAGTGTCCGTATAGTCCATTATCAGCCCGTTGTAGCTCACCTTGTACTCATAAGAAATAAATCTACAGTTATTAAGCGTAATCGCCTCTATCTTATAGTCACCGGCGCCGGCGATAGCAGAATCAACACACGGAATGATAAACCGCGCCTTACCAAACATACAGTTATTGGCATTGAAACTGCCGTGCGATTGCAATTTTACAACAGTAGTTACATTAACAGATTGACCACCGAGCAAAAAACAAGTGTTTTCTGCTGATAAAACTCCGTAATTCATATCGCATAGATAGAAATTTGCATCATCGTTCAGCAAAGAAACTATTTCTATGCGGTTATTCTGCACAATAAAATTATAGTCAGGTCTGTTTGTGAGTTTCCCATTTACCTCTCCACCAATGCACCGAAGGAATGTCTGCGAAGAAGCCATAGAAAAGCTTGAGCCGTCGATAATGAAATTATCATCACAAGCAGAAACATCAAAATATACTGCGTTTTCTTGTGATGTGTGAGCAGAGCAATTCTTAAAATTCCAATTCACCGCTTGCGTATTTGTTCCATTGTAAATACTTCCAAACTCCGTGAATACGCATTTAAGAACTAACGATTGATCGCACATTCCGTCACCGCTCACTTTGAAGATGGCTTTAGGTGAATTAGTGATATAACTTTCGTTTCTGCCGCCCGTGACTCTTATCTTTTCGTACAGACCGCAAGAAGCGTTTGCATAATAAACACCGCCCACTTTTTCCGAATGGATATTGAATACGTTTCCGAAATAAGTCTTGCTTGTCGCATTTTCATTGATTACGTATATATCCAAATTCTTCACCGTGGGATTTGTTATTGTGTAATCAAAGTTAAACAGACTATCTTCTTCACTATTCACATACCAAAGGATCGTTGAATTATCGCCATCAACGTAATATCCAAGCGGAGCTTCGTCACCGATGCCGCTTTCTATGCTTCCAAAAATGTTTGAGCCGGAAACCTTGTAAATACCGTTTGAGATTCGCAAACGAATACCACCGAAAAATCCGTCTTTTTTTATGTTGTGGTTTTTCCGCATCTCTTGTGTTATATATTCATTTGCCGCCTTAAAAGCTTCCGTATCATCTGTTACGCCGTCTCCTACCGCTCCAAACATCTTTGGCGTAACGTACAAATTCGCCACCGCATCATGCGTTGCCTTATAGCCTGCTTGGAGATTGGCAAACGCTCTTGCAATGACCTGATTCTGCACAGGCCGCTCGGATGCCATATCAAGCTCGGTGTCGATCACCTTGACCACTTCGGGATCGGGCACGTATTCGGGAATATCGTCACCTTCCGGGAACAGCTTGAACACCTTTGCGCCGTCCTCGTCATAGCCAATAATGGTCTGCGGATTGTCATACGGATTGAGCTCGATCTCGTACCAATAATCCTTGGGCTTGGAAATAGGCTCACCGATCTTTGTGTCCTCTTCGGAAAGAAAGATCGTTTCCGTCTGCGTGGTCTTGGTAATGGGAAAGTCTTTCTGCAAAACAACGTTCTCGGCATTCTTCTTGCCGTACACCTTGATGCGCAAGACCTCGCCCTGCTGGAACGTATAAGGCATACCGTCGATCTTGTTCACCGCAGATACGGCTACAATAACAATATCGCCCCTCGTTACGTATATCGAATTATCTTCGTTTACTTGATACATTTTATTTCCCCCTTTCCTTTGGTCAACATAGGATAAATGCTCCTATATTCACAAAAAGAGGGGAGCAGAAAAACTACTCCCCCGGCGTTAAGCTATGCGCTTTGCATCTCCGCTCACGGAGCAATTAAACGCCTATAATCAATGGCTTTGCAGCCACGGATTTTCAAACCTATTCCTTGTATCGCGGAATATCCGCAAGCGAGGAAATATCGCTGATCGCATCGTCAATCGTTGTGACAGGGTAAGAGGGCATATAATAACCTCTTTGCTCGTCAAACAGCAGAATATCTCCTGCATTCAGATTGATACGCAGATAGCTCTTGCTCTTGTAGGTGTTAAAGCCGTTGCTTCCTTCTTCATCCAAGATCGTCTCCAAGACAAGGTTTTGAAGCGTCTGCTCCACCTTGTCGTTTTTGTAATGGATTTCCGTTTCTGCCGTGACCTTAACGCCCTCTTTCAGGTCAAGCACGGGCTGCTCTACAAACAATTCGTGTGTCATTGTGACTCCTTTCAAAAGTAAGGGGAGCGTGTTACCGCTCCCCCTTGTTCGTGTTCCTCTATCAGAGAGGGATCTTCACACAGACAAGCTCGTCCTGCGAAATGATCTTTGCGCCGTAGGTGTCAAGACCTCTGATGTAATCAGAGAAGTATTCCTGCATACGGCCTGCCTCGACCTCGTTGATCTGGCCCGCAAAGGCAATTGCCTTGTTGGAACGTACAATGCAGTACACGTGCGTAGCGTCGCGGTACACGTTGTTGGTGGACTTGACATCGTAGTTATCGTACTGACCGACAATACCGCGCTTGATCAGCTCGTCGTTTGCGGTCTTGAGCTCGATCAGCTCGTCCTTGAAGGTCTTGTAGGAGCGAGGATCGATCTCGATGATACCTGCATCGTCAAAGTTTCTCTCGCGCAGCTGGATCATTGCTTCGTCAATCGCTGCCTTGATAGCGGCACGGTCATTGCCTTCTGCGGTGACAATGTGCGCAGCAC
>JAZRLQ010000028.1:0-8624 GCA_045646925.1 Eubacteriales bacterium | reverse complement strand
TTGACGAGCTCTTCGTCAATATAAATGGTGGTTCTCAGCTTTTCGTTTTGTTCTTTCATTTTGATCTTCCTTTCTGTATTTCTCATTCTTCACACCGTAAAAAGGGCGTAATATGGGGCAATTTTTGATTTTTTTCACACTTTTCGAGTGTGAATCGCAAAACTGGGCACCAATGCTGGTTTTATCGGTCGCCTCCGTTTTCCTTTCAAAAACGCCCTAAAACAGTGCTTTTTCGGTCGGCTGTTGCCGTCCGAGGTGATTGGAAGGCGGCAAAACACGAGTGTGAGCCAGCCTTCCTTTAACCTGCTTGAAAATAATCGGTACAAAATCGGTGCGAGCCAGCTATCTATGATGCCGTGCATCGTATTTTGCAAGCTTTTCCTGTGCCTTCGCTCTCGCCGATTCAAGCCGTGCCATTTCAAGCTGCATTTCGTAATGCCGCTCCACTACGTCGCGTATCGGCAGGATCGTATAGCACAGACTTCCATTGTGAACGCGACCGTCCCTGGTGTTGACTTTCGTCGGCTCGGTGAAGATCAGCCCCTTCTTTTCAAGACCTTGAACGTATTTCTTCACGCTGTTTTTGCTTCGACCGATGGCATCACAGATCGTCGCGTAGCTGGGATGACATTTGTACGTTTTTCTGTCCTCGCAACGCATCAGAAACGTGTATACCAAGATCTCGCCGTCGGTGAGCCCGAGATTGAAGATCTCATTCGGCACGGGAAAGAAGTTCTGCATTTTTTGATTTTGCAAATACATCGCTTCACCTCACGCCGTAAGCTCAAGCGTAACCGTAACGTATGCATCAACGGGAATCTCGCCGTGCTCGTAGTAACGGTACATCAGATCGATGATCGTTTCACGAAGGATCACGGAAAGGAAGATGGTGATTGAAAGATTCAAAACCGTTTTGTCTGCTACGCGATGCATATAAAACCCCACCGCTCTGTCAACGTCCTCAGGCATCATCTCGTCGATGAGGATACGGCGGATCGTATCACCGTCGTATTCCTTGCCGAGTATTTTCAGATGATCGGTATTCCAAAGCGTTATGAGAGCTGCTTTCGTTTTGCGCTTCATCATTTCACAGGGATACTCCTTGTTTCTCGACGGATGAAAATAACAGTCGCTCAGGAGAGAGTAAAATTCAAATGACGAGTATCTCATTATCTACCACCTCCGACCGAGTGCTTTTCCACCCATGCGATGAACTTGTCCCGCGGAACGACAAGGCGCTTCCCGATTCGAATACTTGGGAAATCCTTTTCGTGCATCAGCTCGTAGCAGGACGACGGTGCGATTCCGATTGCGCTTGAGAGATCGTTTACGTTGAGAAACAACGGAAGATCCTCATAAGATTTGAACGATGATTGTTTCATTTTGGTACCTCCAAAAATAATAGAATTCATCTGCAAGTTTTTTGCAGTATGTAAACACCGTCGTCTATTCAATTTTCAGATTATGTTTTTGCTTTCGCGACTGCCCTCCTTTCAAAGAAAGATATTTATATAAACGCCCGCGGAGCATACGAACGAATATAAGTTAATTATGAATCGACATCAGCATTTTTGTTGGTGCTACGATTGTCAATCAATTTTCTGTCACTTGATAATGACAACAGTAAAAGATACTCTCTTACGGATAAGCGATATTTTTCAGCTTCGCGGGTTAAATAACTAAATTCTTGATCATTAAATACAATGGCATTAAAATTTTTCTTTTCTATCATAGTTACCTCCTAATATAAAAATCGGAACCATACATAGCAGCAGAAACACTTCTTCCATAATTTGAAAGACTAATTTCAACTGTTATGTTTGGTTCCGACCCTGTATTTCTCGAATTCACTGCCGAGAGGATGGACCTTATTTACTGTTTGGTACAGTCAATGCATTTGCAGTATATGATTTGTGATTTTGCATCATCGTGCACACAGCCGACGCCTCGGTTCTTACAGATGCACCAGTGTTAATGCTAAGACCAAGTTTGCAATGGCAGCGCGGACATTCCAATATGTAATCTGCATCGTACGTATCCGAGAGTTGTGTCAACACACTTGCATTTCGTAAAGATGTGTTGGCAACGTCGATCGCTCTGCCACCACAACGTGGACACTTCATCTTTGGCATATGACGGCGACCGTCATCTGGTGGTTTATTCTTCTGGGACATTTTTTCTCCTTATTTCAAATCCTTGATAACTTTAATTGCGACGCCTTGTATCGTCAGTTTCGCTCTATCCTCACCACAGATCTTGATCGGTTCCATCGTGTCGTTCTCGGGGCAGAGCCATATCGCATCCTTCTTCGACTGATAACGCTTCAGCGTAGTCTGCGAATTATCATAGAGAAACGCGATGATGTCACCGGGCTTGGGATCCACCTGCTTGCGAACGAGCACGAGATCACCGTTGTCGATTCCCGCCTTTATCATAGACTGACCTTTTGCACGAAGCAAAAAGAAATCTCCGTTACCCGTAATCGCAACAGGAAGACGAACGTGCTCTAACTCAGAATCGTTCACCTCATCCAGCGCACCACACGGAATGGAATTTCCCATCTCAACGCGGTTGGTCTCGGTAAGCTCACGCATATACTGCGTGATGATTCCACGGTGACCGTCGTATTCGATCTCGCCCCTGTCCTGAAGCGTTTTCAAATAACGCTGAACAGTGGGGCGGGAAATCTTCGTTCCCGATTCGATCTCGCGTGTGGACGGTGAGCGACCGTAGCTCTCGAAATATTCATTTACAAAATCGATGATCACGCCAAAGCGGTTCTCGTCTTTCGTTCTCATAAAATGCCTCACTTCTATATACGAGCCATTTGGCTCATTTATATTATAACAAAGACTTTTTACTTTGTCAATAGGTGATGACGGTTTTTCTGCAAAGTTCAAAATTTGTTTTCTTTGTCTACTGCAGTGCAGTGGTTGAACAGTGAAAGAAACCGCACTTTCGCACGGTTCCTTGGTTTTGCTTTAGAAGTGTACGCCTTCACCGGGGCGTTCTTCGCCTTCGCCGATGTAGTCCTCGACAGGTCTGTCATCGATCTCGATTGGTATGTCATTTCCGAAGGGGTTAGGCTGACCGCCAATCTGCGGTTTGTATTCCACAAGGTTTTGGTCGCCTTCGTCGATGCATTCGACGGTTTCGTCTTTCGGTTTGGTAACGCTTTCTTCTGTGACCTCAGTGCAGTCTGCCGTAACCGTTTCCTGAACCACGGGGGCTTCATCCTTTGTCCCTTTGGTCGTTGTTTCTGCCTCCGTCACCTCGCCCACAGACGCCGTTTCTGTGGTCTTTTCACTTTCTTCGGGTACTTGCTCCACCTGTATGACGATCGCTGCTTGTGGCGTTTCTGGTGCTGTCACGGGCGGATGATTTGCGCCCTGATTCGGTATGGTGAACAGCGTAATAATGAGTGCGAGGATGATGGTGATTAACTTTTTCATATATGTAATTCCTTTCCGAGCACGCCTTTCGCGGCTCAACACAAGAATACTCGGAAAATACACAAAGTCCAGAGAGAATCGGAAGGAAAGAGGAACCGCACACATTTTGGTACGATTCCTCTTTGCGTTATTCGATTTCCGTATTCATCACTTCAATGATGATCCTGGCACCGAGCACGAACCCTCTCACGAACGCCTCCCGCTCCGCGATGCCGTACATCTCGTTGGTGCACTCGGTGAACTTCTCGAAGATCTCTTTTTCTTCATCGTTCAACCGTTTTTGCAGGTCTTCTTCGTGCCTGACGATGTAGCCGAGTAACTCCGAATACTTGCTGCCCTTCTTGAAGTCCCTCTCGCAAGGGGAGATGTTGCCGTACCATAATTCTTCAAGGATGTTCATTCTGCACCTCCGTGATAAAGAGAGAGCGGCTCCGCTTCGGGAAATCCCGATTCAGAACCGCTCCGTTTTCAGTATTTACTTGTTTCTTCCGTGTCATATGCACTACCTCCTTTTCGTAGTAGCACACAATATCACAGAAAGTGCGGGAAGTCCAGAGAGAATTGAAAATAATTCTTGGGTAAGCATATTTACAATATTAAATGGATATAATTGTAAAAGGCTAATCTCTGTCAGCGTGGCAATATGACATGCAAGATCTCACACTAATAGTTAGGTCGTAATCTATTGTGTGAAAATGACCAGTCGGGGCAGGACCGGCACAGTGGTTAGTCTTTACTTTTAGATCCCTGTCCCAATAGCAAAGATGCTTTACTTTGCGAAGAAAGAACCTTTCCAGAAATCAATCTATCAATTTCGCGATGATCTATGCTCGAAGTATAAATCAAGTGTTTTCTTGCAATTTGAGTAATCAACATCTTAGCATATGGTGAATTATCCAATTGTCCTCGTAGCGAAATTGCTCGTGCAACAAATTCTGATGTATTTCCCGTGTTTTCTTCCATCATCAATTCAAAAACTGCATAGTTGTCCTTAGGTTCTGGGATTTCTCTTAAGGCGGTAATGGTACAGTCATTTGAAACGTTAAATGCAATATCATTCAATACATTTAGTGCAAGGATTGTGCCAGCTTGAGCCAACATTTTCTTCACATCCTGTTCTGTTACCTTTTCCCCAGGAAGTTGCTCCTTTGCAAACTCAATAACGCTTTTTACAATTTTAGCTGCGTTCTCTTGATAAGGCATAAGCATAGCATAAATGATTTTTTGAGGCACTGAATAAACAGTGTGCATCAATGTTTCTATATCTGTTCCATCCAATGCACCATATTGATCAGCAAAAGCTCTTCCTACCAGTTGAGTATATTTTAAACTACGTAAAATGACATAATTTCGTTTTAAGATGTCACTATCATCATAATCAAAAATTCCTCTGAATTTAACAATATCGTGACGTTCCTCTTCTACCTTCTCAATTGCTCTATGCGCTTCTTTACGTTCTTGGGCAGAGGGGGCTTTATCCGACATTTTGATATCTTCGTGTAGAAAAGGAATGTTCCCGACCGAGAAATTCCACTCATCATACTCAGACATCAATTCATTTGCTTTTTCGGCGATTTTAACTACGAGGCCTGTATTGCTCCTGATAAACGACAAGAAAAGTATAATTGTATCATTTATCCCGAAACATATACGCTCCATAACATACATCAATTTAGGGAATTTATCTTCTTTTCTATCGAACTCTCTATTTATTGCTTTTGCAACAAAATATGCGTATATATTTTTATCATAGAATCCGATTTCAAACGAGGAATCACGTTCTTTTAACAACCCCGCTTCACAAGCTGTAGTAAGAAATTGTTTTGCGTTAATCTCTGTTTTTCTATCTTTGTTGTATTCATCGACTATTTGCTGCAAGCTTCCCAACGAAATGAACTCTGTTTTCAAATCGAAGTACATTTTATCCGATAAATATTCAAGAAAAGTGAGATAAATATTAGCCAATGCAGGTTTTACTTTGGATAAAATAGAGTTGCGAATGTTAGTTTCATACACTAAAGAGATCGTCTGACCACCTCGGCGATCTTTTTCTTCGCTGTTCATAAAGTATTTAATATATGGGAGCATATTACTGGGAGTAAACGAAAACAACCCCGTTTGGCACTGAACTAAATAATCAAGAGCCATTATAATGGAATTTATATCATCTTTGCTCTTGTTATGTAATTTTCCAACATTTTCGATGAGTTTATCTCGTGACTCTTTGTAAGTTAAAAGAATATCAATTGTGCATACTTCTTTATCCTGTAATTTGTTTTTTATAATTTCTTCGAGGTCTTCATTGCGTTCTTTTGTTGTATACACAAGAAGTTTACCTGATTCAACTATGTATTTAATTAGATTTTCTTTTACTTTCGGATTGCTTATAAGATCAATATCGTCAATAAAAACGATTTTTGATGACTCTTTAACTTGGAGATATGTCTCATAACTATTAGGCGAAAGCATCGGATACTGTTCTTCGAATAAATCTTTAAACATTTTATCCATTTTACTTTCATATTTGCGCTTTTCTATTAATAAAGGTACAAATCCCTTTTCAACAGACTTTGCATATAAATGCCTAATTAAAGAAGTTTTCCCGGTACCTCTTTGGCCTGTTATGCGGATAGCTTTTACCTTTTGTAACGCTTCGAAAATCTTGTCCTCATCCAAGCATTCAGAACTATCTGTCGTTGAAAAAGCTTCTCCCTCTACAGAAATTTTGGGGAATACATAGTAATCTTCAAAAGAATCGCTAATTCCCTGATTGTCCTTTAATAATTTTGTAATAAACTCGGTTTTTGGTTTGATTGCACCAGAGTTTATACAAACATCACCTTGTTCCGAAGAAACAAATATTTTATCAGTTACAGACCAGTCAAACTTATAACGATATAATTTTTTTGTATCGTGATCATATACCACTGCATTAAAAGAGGACTCGTTGCTGGGATCGAGATCAAATCTTCCACCCATAACAATATTATAAATCAAACCGTTACCATTATAAGCAGTAATAGCTTCGGATTTGTGGTCATGTCCAAAGAAAGTAATATCATCACTTGCTATCGCTCTTTTTAACATTTCTTTAGTATTCCATTCACACCATTCATAATGATGGTGCATAACAGTTATTTTTAGGTCCACATCATTTTTTCGTTCTATCTTTTCACCCACATATGAAGGCAAGTAGTGATATTGCTTGTCCTCACGTTTGCGGGTGGAAAATATTGCCGAATTAAGTAAACAAAATTGTACTTTGATTTCGCCAATTAATCGAACCTGTGAATCATATAATTTTCCTTTTTCAAAGCAATGATTGCTGTTTGCATACTCGAAAAAGTTTTTTAAACGTTCGTTTTCTTCATCTAAATGCTCATCTTGGTTTTTCCACGATTCTATTGTTGCACCATTGCGACTATCCTCAGGTAAGTACATATCATGATTGCCCGGAACAACCTTAATTTCAATAAATCCACAATCCTTTTCTCTTTTCAAGGCACTTATAAAACTACTGATAACTTTTCTGGCGGCACGAAACTCATTCTTGCTTGCAGAGTCTACTAAATCGCCCGAAAGAATTAAAACCACTTTGTCATAATATACTTTTGAGTTAAGAGCGGTAATCGCTTTTTCGATTTTCTGACTATGGGTATCAGAAGAGTCCGTGCAATGCAAATCGCTAATTTGTAAAAACAATATTTTCATATGTAGTCTCCAACTTTCATTTTCCTTAGCATTTATAGCGCAATATTACTTTTTACGTTATATCAAAATCCCATCGCAATGATCTACTTCATGCTGAATGATCTGCGCCGTCCAGCCGGAGTAGGTCTTGATGCGGGTTTGCAGTTCCGTGGTCTGATATTTTACTTTGATGGATTTATAGCGTTTGCAAGGTCTCGGACCGCCGAGAAGAGACAGGCAACCTTCCTCGGTGTCGTATGTGCCGTCCTTCTTGATGATCTCGGGATTGAGCATCACGGTGTAGGTAAGTTTCGTTCCGCTCTCGTCAAGAAAGGCGATGATGCGCTTGCGAATACCGATCATATTCGCCGCCATACCGACACAAGCATCCTTGTGCGCTATCAGCGTATCCAGTAAGTCCTGCGCGACCTGCAAATCCTCTTTCGTTGCGACCTCCGACTTTCCTGCGAGAAAGATCGGATCATGCATTAGTTCTTTAATCATTTTGCTTTACCTTCTCATAATGGTTTGCAATTCTTTTCCAATCATCAAGCTGCTGATCAAACGTGCGATTCATTTGAGAATTGGTACCTGGATGAAAAACCGGAAAAACCTCGATTTTTTCGTTATCCAATTCTATTTGATAACGATGCTGAATCATTTCAACGTAGCTTTCCTTGCCCGATTCTATAGGATCGATACACTTAATGAGCAAACCCTCCATACAATGCAACGCTTCAAATGCACTCCGTCCCAAAACGATAATAATTTTAGGACGAATAATTCTAATCAAACGCTCCATGTATTTATCGGCGCATATAGGCAACCAACCGGAATGCATCCCGCCGCTTGTCCTTTTCTTGCGATAACAGTTTGCCATATTGGTGAAAAACAGAGGAGTTTCGTTTGTATCAAGATCAATTCTTAAAGCACCCATGAACAGCTCTTTCAATCGAGCATCGGTAGGATTGGTGGTAGTTGCAAAATTGCAAACCTCAAACACATTTCCGTCTTCTTTTGTTCCGTAATCCTGACCAATCACCATAATATCGGCATCTAAGTTTCCATGCCACAAATTCCATCGATTTACATAGGGATGCTCCGTGTTCAGACCGTGATCATCATTCTCCAGCCTCTCGCTGCTTTGCAAATGAGGCAGTGTAACAAGTCTTTCGCATATATGACAATTTGCGACGTCTTCAGCGAGGCGTCTGAACTCATCTTGTTTGCTCATAATTCATTTCCCATTTATAACTTTTTGCAATAGAACTCGATTGCCTCCGAGGCAAACTCCGCAGTTCCTTCACCGTACTTATCGATATTCTTTTTGAATCGCTCGTCGGCAACATACATCTGTCCAAGCCCTGCGAGGATCTCGTCGGTGCAGGTGTAGTAGTTGGCAGTGATATGCTCCTGAAGCTTGGCAACAAACGCCTGCACCTCGGCAGAGTCAAGTCGGATCGTAGCCATGTCGTTCTGTGA
>JAZRLQ010000027.1:0-3238 GCA_045646925.1 Eubacteriales bacterium | reverse complement strand
GCCCATGAATTCCTGAGCAGCCTCGCGTCCGCCCTTAACACCGAATGATACTACGCCGCATGCGCCGTTAGGCAGATATTTCTGTGCAAGAGCGTAATAGGGATTGCTTTGAAGCTTGGGGTAGTTTACCCATGCGATCTTTTCGTGGCTCTCAAGGAAGGTTGCGATGGCAAGCGCGTTTTCAAAGTGGCGCTTCATTCTTACGTGGAGGCTTTCGAGACCAAGGTTCAGAATGAACGCGCTCTGCGGAGAAGCGGTGCAACCGAAGTCTCTCATGAGCTGAGCGGTCGCCTTCGTGATGAACGCGCCCTCTTTACCGAATCTTTCGGCGTAGGTGATTCCGTGATAGCTATCGTCGGGTGTGCAGAGTCCGGGGAACTTGTCCGCGTGCGCCATCCAATCGAACTTGCCGCTGTCAACGATACAACCGCCGACTGCCGCGCCGTGACCGTCCATATATTTCGTGGTAGAGTGGGTTACGATATCCGCGCCCCATTCAAAGGGACGGCAATGGATAGGAGTTGCAAAGGTATTGTCGATAATAAGCGGAACGCCGTTTGCGTGCGCTACTTTTGCGAAGGTTTCGATGTCGAGAACGTTGAGTGCGGGATTTGCAATGGTTTCACCGAACATCGCCTTCGTGTTGGGACGGAAAGCTGCCTGCAGCTCTTCCTCGGAAGCATTCGGACTAACGAAGGTAAATTCCACACCCATCTTTTTCATGGTAACGGCAAAGAGGTTGTAAGTACCGCCGTAGATCGCAGAGCTTGCAACCACGTGGTCGCCGTTGTTTGCAATATTGAAAACGGCGAAGAAGTTTGCCGCCTGACCGGAGGAGGTCAGCATAGCCGCCGCGCCGCCTTCAAGCTCGCAGATCTTTGCGGCTACGGTGTCGCAGGTGGGGTTCTGCAAACGGGAATAGAAATAGCCCGTCGCTTCCAGGTCGAAAAGCTTGCCCATTTCCGAGCTGGATTCATATTTAAAGGTCGTGCTCTGCACGATCGGGATCTGACGGGGTTCACCGTTTCCGGGGCGGTAACCGCCCTGTACGCATTTCGTTTCAATCTGATAGTTTTTCATGGTTCATACATCCTTTTTCTATATAAAATAATCGTTTCAATATTTGGAAAATCGAACACTTTGATTTATAGTATACCATTTCTTTTTGGCAATTTCAATAGGAACATCCAACTTTTTGTCGTTTTTCTCATGAAAAAACGATCACCCGAAAATTCTCCTTTACAAAAGGAAAAATCGGTGCTATAATGATATCACTATCTTACAAACAAGGCAGGTTTACATATGAATGAAAAAGAGATCGCGGAAATCCGCCGCCGTTTCCGTCCCGATAAAACCAATATTTCCAAAATACGCGGCTGCTACGTAAACGAAGCGCACGAGATCGTTTCCGAATTTTACGAATCACTCGGTCTGCTTGCACCCGAGCAAACCGAAGATATTTTATCTCGTCTCAAAAAAACGCTTTCCGGCACGCTCGGAAAAAATCTGCTCGATATGGAATTTTCGACACAGCAGGTGCTGGATTCCGATGAACACAGATTGCTTTCGACGCTTCGCAAAACGGGACTTTCCGACGACGAAGCTGTGAAGGAATTTTACGAAAAGGTTCACGCATCCGTTGCGATCGAAGGCGCTTATCTAATCCTCCTCGCAAACGATACCTATGACGTCCCCACCCGCTCAAAAGACGGCGAGGAGCAGGAGGAATCCTCCGTTGTGTTCTCCTATTTCGTTTGCGCCGTATGCCCCGTCAAACTGACAAAGCCCGCGCTCGGCTATCATTCCAACGAAAAGAAGTTCTGCAATATCCGCTCCGATTGGGCGGTCGGCGTTCCCGAGATCGGCTTCATGTTCCCGCAGTACGAGGACAGAGGCGCCAATATCTATAAAACGCTCTACTACACCCGAAGCGCCGCCGAAAGTCAGGATTCCTTCATCCAGACCATATTCGGCACGGAAATTCCCGTTCCCATGCCCGCATTGGAACAAAAGGAAAACTTTCAAGCCATTCTCAGCGAGACCATCGCCGAGGATTGCAATATGAACGTCGTCAAGGCGGTACATACCGAAATTTCCGAAATGATTGAAGAGCATAAAAGCGCCAAAAAGGAAGAACCCCTCACCGTAAAAAAAGAGACCGTCAAAGAGGTCCTCTCGTCCTGCAACGTACCCGAGGAGCGCATTCAAGCCTTTGAGGAACGCTTCGACGAGACCTTCGGCGAGGAAACGGAGATCAGCGCCGTCAACCTCCAGACAAAACAGCTCGAGGTCAAGACCGCCGACGTTTCCATCAAGGTCAGCGGCGACCGCGGCGACCTCATCCGCACCAAGATCATCGACGGCGTCAAATATATCCTCATCCGCGCTGATGATAGCGTCGAGGTCAACGGGGTACGCATAGCGATCAATAAATAAGTGAAAAATAAAAAACTCGCCTAAAGGGCGATATTCTTAGCGGAGAAATCATGGTCAGTTGTTTAATGATTGCTCTGCTGTAAACAAATAAGTAACCCCGGCAGATTTAAGGTCTGTCGGGGATTGCTTATTATGTATGAAACAAATATTACTCTTGCATTGAACGTTTATTTTTGATTATTAACAGCAACCCTATTGCCGCAAATACCACTCCACCTAATGCATAAATTATGAAAAGAGCTTCACTCCCATTTTCATATACCGTCCGCAAATCGTTTTCAAAGTAGTACACTTCAATTTCTTTTCCAATATAAAAACTTGAATTGTACGTATTTAATTTAGTTATAATTCGATTTCCGTTTATATCAAACTCAACATATGTTGTGTGTTCAATAGGAAATTCGGGATCTCCTGTTTTTTTCTCATCGATTTTGACAATGTAAGCTGTTGCATATTTACAATCATCTTTTTCCATCAAGCGAACAATACCTGCAACTGTTCCGATGATTGCAAATAAAATACCGCATACAACAAAAACGATGCCGACAATTTTTGCCGATTTCACTTTACTACCTCCGTTCAATAAATTTGTTATTTATCGTTCTGCTTTATCGCCAGTTTCGCCTTTGTATTACAGCGTTGCAAGCAACGCCGGCACAGGGCAAAGCCCATACCCCTATTCTTCTGCAAAAAAACAATCATATTGCCATCTTATCGGATTCTCATAAATATATTTAGCAATTTTTTCGTAGTCTCGCCGATCACGAATGATGTGATCGTGAAAACCTCTCTGCCATATCAC
>JAZRLQ010000026.1:0-10716 GCA_045646925.1 Eubacteriales bacterium | reverse complement strand
TAGGTGAAGTCGCCCTGATAGTCGATCTCACCGAGCGCCTTCGTGACCTCGTTCCAATCGATCTTGCCCGTGTACGGCAACGCGTGTCTGTCGTTGCGGTAGTCGTTATCGTGAACGTGGAGCGATTGCAGACGGTCGTGTCCGAGCGCGCGGATGAAATCCCATGCGCGTTCGTCGGTAACGGGAAGTCCTACGTGACCGATATCCAGACAAGCGACCATATATTCGCTGTCGAGGGTATCGATATAGCGGAGGAAATCGGAGATCGTCGCGCAGGTATCAAACGTGAGATGACCGCGGAGCAGATCTCTCTGGAACATATTTTCGATACCGATCTTAATGCCGTACTCCTTGCAGAGAGGGATCAGGGAGCGGTAAAATTCCATGTTTTTCTCGTAGATCTCGTCCTCGTGCCCCTTATAAACGAAGTGGTGGAGGGGATGGACGACGGCGATCTTCGCGCCGAGGATCGCAGAGTTCTCAACGGAGCGTCGGATGGAAGGAATGATGAATTCCCCGTAGGTTTTGGGGTCATTCCAGCCTGCGTAGCTGAAGGGCGCGTGGGTCTGCGTGATGGGGAGACCGTTTG
This sequence comes from Eubacteriales bacterium, assembly GCA_045646925.1. Lineage (GTDB taxonomy): Bacteria > Bacillota > Clostridia > Oscillospirales > CAG-272 > QALR01. The sequence goes on along the minus strand of JAZRLQ010000026.1, from coordinate 10,127 downwards.
CGTCCACGAGCTTTCTCAATTCTTCAGCGGCTTTGAGATATTCCTTTTCGTCGTTGAAAATATCGTCACGCTGTTCCATGTCGCCGAGACCGTAGTCCATGGAGTCGAAGCCTGCTTGCTTGCAAATTTCCGTCGCCTTCTCCAATCCGAAGCGATGGATGAGCGCGCGCGCATTAATGGTAAGATTCATAATTGCCTCCGTCGGTTTCCGATCAAAAAGGGTTCGGGAATTACTTTCTGGGCTCGGTGCAAAGCGCGATCAGGTCGTCAAGCTTCGCGGTAGCCATGCAAACGACGGTGTCGCTCGCGCCGTAGTAGATGCGGACGGTGTTATCGTCCTCGAGGATCGCGCCGCAGGGGAACAGAACGTTCGTGCGGAAGCCTTCCACGGTTTCCCAATGTCCCTCGGGAACGATCAGAGGCTTCTTGGACATACCGATGACCTTGGAGGGATCCTTGAGGTCGAGCAGTGCGATACCGATGGTGTAGCGCTTGGTCCATTTTGCTTCCCAGCCGTTTTTACCTCTGGAAAGGTCGCGGTCAACCGCGTGGAAGATCATGAGCCAGCCCTTGTCGGTCTTCAGAGGAGCCGCGCCGGGACCGATCTTATCGTTTGCGAAGGGAACGTCCTCCACACCCATGACGAGTCTGGAATTGCCCCAATAAACGAGGTCGGGAGATTCGGAAAGCCAGATATCGAAAACGTCGCCGCCGCGGGAATATACGGGCATGGGACGCTCGAGGCGAACGTAATTACCGTTGATCTTTTCGGGGAAAAGAACCATATTTCTGTTTTCGGGAACGGAGATGGATTTCACGTCGAAATTCTTGAGATCCTTCGTGGTAGCCATACCGCCGCATACGCCGTGCTTGGTATCAACGGCAAAGCAAATGCAATATTCGCCGTCGATCTCGGTGATACGGGGGTCGTAAACGCGCTTGATCTCATCGTCCTCCATCGCGAAGCAGGGCTCGGGCTCTACCTCGAAGCGGATACCGTCGTCGGAGTAGGCAACGCCGAGGTTGGTGCCCTCCAGCGTCTGCTTTTCGTAGTCGCCGTAGTCGTTACGGAAGATCATGATGTACTTTCCGTTTTCTTTTTTCAGAACGCCTGCGTTGAACGTAAGAGCCGCTTTATAGGGAACGTCCTTGTAGGTCAAAACGGGGTCGGGATATCTCGTGATGCAGGGCTCCGTTTTGAAGATCGATTCGTCAATGGGTCTGAATTCTCTGGGCATGGTATATACCTCCAAAATTATTTGATTCACCCAAATTCTATCATATATCACAAAGAAAAGCAAGTATTTTCGAGCATTTCTGTAAAATATTTTGTCCCAGCGCGCGAAATCGCAATTTTTCTTGCAATTTCCCATGCGCGATGTTATAATGAAAAAGCGGATACTCCCCGCAGAAGATCGCTCACCTATCGTAATTTACCATGAAAAATGATTGCTCGGAGGCAAGCTTATGATATACAACGCTCACAACAACAGATCGGACACCGACGCGCTCTTTTCGCCCGCGGTCGGTTCGCACCGCTACCACGGAAAAGCGGCGGAAGCCGTCTCACACATCGAGGAAGCGCAGCTTCTCGACCCTGCCCTTTGGGCGCTGTTCGTCGCGCAGTTCCGCATCGGAAACGTGGACGACCGCGACCTCGGCTGGAGAAGCGAATATTGGGGAAAAATGATGCGCGGCGCGTGCTTCACTTACGTCTGCACGCAGAACGAGGAGCTTTACCGCGTGCTTGAAGGCTCTGCGAGAGATATGCTGACCGCGCGCGACCGTCTCGGCCGCTTCACGACCTACAGCGTGGAAAAGGAATTTCGCGGATGGGATATCTGGGGCAGAAAATACGTCATGCTCGGATTCGAGTATTTCCTCGAGATCTGCAAGGACGATGCGCTCTCGGAGGCGATCCTGCGCGCCGTCTGCGGACAGGCGGACTATCTGATCAAAAGGATCGGCCCCGAATCCGAAGGCAAGCGCCCCATCACGACGACCTCTTCGCATTGGCAGGGGCTCAATTCTTCCTCGATCCTCGAGCCATTCGTGCTTCTCTACAATCTGACGGGAAGCAGAAAATATCTGGATTTCGCAAAGCATATCATCAACGAGGGCGGTTGCGAGCATTTCAACATCTTCGAAGCCGCGTTGGAGGGCAAGCTCCATCCGTACGAATACCCCGTGACGAAGGCGTACGAAATGATCTCCAATTTCGAGGGCATTCTCGAATACTATCGCGTGACGGGCGAAGAAAAGTACAAGATGATGGCGATCAATTTCGCGCGGCTCGTTATCGAATCCGATATCACCGTCATCGGCTGCGCGGGAACGACGCACGAGCTTTTCGACCATTCCATCGCAAGACAGTTCGACCCCGCCTTCGACGGCATCATGCAGGAGACCTGCGTCACGGTCACGTGGATGAAATATTGCCATCAGCTCCTTTGTCTGACGGGCGATCCCGTCTACGCCGATCAGATCGAGCGCTCCGTGCATAACGCCCTCATCGGCGCGATCAATTACAACCACCATATCTGCAAGGGACAGGAGTTCTCGTTCGACAGCTATAGCCCTCTGCTGAACGGCGTACGCGGCGCGTTGGTCGGCGGATATAAGGATATCCTCAAAAAACGATTCTGGTGGGGTTGTTGCGTTGCCATCGGCGCGGCGGGAACGGGACTCATTCCCACGGTAGCGACGATGAGATCGAAAAAAGGCATCGCGATGAATCTCTATCTGCCCGGAACGTATACGCAGACGATCGACGGACACGAGATCACCCTCGTCACCGAAACGGAATATCCCAAAAACGGAAGGATCGCCGTCCGCGTGGAAACGGAAAGCGAATGCGCCTTCACACTTTCCATGAGGATCCCCGCATGGAGTCTGAAAAACACGCTCACCGTCAACGGCGTTCCCGTTGAAGCAAAAAACGGCACCTACTCCGAAATCGAAAGAACGTGGCAAAACGGAGACGAGATCGTCCTTGCGCTTGATATGCGCACGAGGATCACCCGCGCCGCCGAGATCGATCCCTGCGCAAACGAAAACGCCATCTGCCATTTCGCTCTGCAGCGCGGTCCCATCATGCTCGCGCGCGACAGCGCCCTCGGCGAGAATATCAGAGAAGCCGTCGAGATCGAGGATGACGGCGGATACGCGATCCTCTCCCCCTCCGAAACGGCGGATTTCTCCGCAGAGCAGGAATATCGGGTGAAAACGAAGGACGGCGCGTTCACCGTCGTCGATTACGCCTCCGCAGGTCAAAGCTGGAACCCCGACCTGCCCATGACCGTCTGGATCACAAGTAAATAAAGTACGTAGATATAAAAGCCGATACGGAAATAAATCCATATCGGCTTTTTGCTGTCTTTTAGCAATCGAATGATCGCCTCTGCGAGTCTGTTCGCAAACGGAACTCCGCGAGAATCCGAAAGAAATAGCGCTCGAAGCGCAAAAAAGAGAGCAAGTCAAATGACTTGCTCTCTTTTGTTCTGGGGTGGATAATCGGATTCGAACCGACGGCCTTCAGGGCCACAACCTGACGCTCTAACCAACTGAGCCATATCCACCATAAATGGCGTGCCTTGGGGGATTCGAACCCTCGACCTACTGCTTAGAAGGCAGTTGCTCTATCCTGCTGAGCTAAAGGCACTGGAGCGGATGATGGGAATCGAACCCACGCGACCAGCTTGGAAGGCTGGAGTTCTACCATTGAACTACACCCGCGTTTGAGCGGCTCTCTTGTCGACCGCTCATATATAATATCACATTACTTTTGAAATGTCAATAGTTTTTTTGAAATTTTTTAAAAAATTTTTGGAAAATCAAAATTGAATCGCATTGATATATTCGTTGAGTTTTTTGATCAACGGAGGATATGCTTCGTTGGGAATGAATCTCGCGGAAGAGATATCCTGGATACCGCAAACCTTCTTGAGCCATACGCAAGCGACGATATATCTGCCGTAGCAGTTGCCCATGTGGAAACGGTCGCGGTAGAGAGATGCGCCGCCGTTCAGTACGTCGAATTCGGGAATGTTCTTTTTGATCTCGTGAACGACCTTGCCTGCGGGGATGATATCCACGCCAAGCTCGGAAGCGATCTTCTGCGAGGTCTCTTCGATCGCGGCGTTCATGGTGTCGTGATTTCTGCCGTAGTCAAGGAAACGGGGATGTCCGCTTCTCTCCTCGTATGCCCAGGTGCGATGGAGAAGAACCTTCGCGTTGGGACAGAGACGCTTGATCTCCGCGTAAAGCTCGTCGATATAGGGGTGGAAGGTGTCGTACAGACCGGAGTCGCCGCTGACCTGCTGCATGGTGATGACGTCCCAATCGTCGCTGGCGAGAGCGGCGTGAATGGACGTTTTGTAAATACCCTTGCCGCGAAGCTGATATTCGTATTCCAGCTCGTCCGTCTTGAGATTTTCCGCGTGCTTGGTCAGAGGGCAGCCGGGGATATAAAGGTTCGCCGCCGTGATATCTTCGATCCCCATAGAGTTTGCGATATCTTCAATATAGGTCGTTGCGTCCTGAGAAAAGCTGTTACCGATTGCAAGAATTTTCATAATGATGATTCCTTTCTTTTATCCGTTCTTTCTGTACGAAAGAATATTTTTCAACATATCGACGTGGTTTTCATAAGCCTCGCGCTCCATCGCGGTAACGCGCTTGGAGGAGGAGTACGGCATGATCTTGATCACAAGCAGAGTCTTCTCGCCGAGATTGTCCACACCCGCAAAGCTGTTTGCATAATCCGTTCTGTCAAAATAGACCGCCGTATCGTCGTAATACCAATCCTCCGGAAGATCCGTCACAAGCTCGGAGATCGGGACGAAAACGCCGCTATCCTTGTAAAGCTTGTAGACCTCCTCGTCCATCAGATAAATATAGTAAGGCTGAACGACGAGATTGGAAAGATACTGCACGGCGGAGGCGTTGACGGTGGAAGCCATATCGTTTTCCGGATCGGAAATGAAGAGCGTTTTCGCGAAATTGATATTTTGCTCCTTGTTCTCATCGTAATCGTCGGAAACCGCCTTGAGCGACTGTTTGATATCGTAGTACTGCGTATCGGGGATCGTCGCTCCGCCGACGTACATGACGTAAGCGTCGTACTTTTCCTTTGTGAAAAGCTGTGTCAGCGAGATCGTTCCGATGATCAGAAAGAAGGAAACGATGATCGTCGGCCACTTATAATGGTACCAGTAATTATCAAGCCAATTCAAAAATTTAGACATATGGAAAACCTTTCATTTTTTATCATTATAATCTATTATATCACGCGGAATTTCCGTTGTCAAGGAAATTTCCCCATCGGAGCAGGCGATCTTTTCGGCGGGAACATCGGTCATCCAATTTTCACCGAGTCCGACGGCGCGCCATTGCGCCTCCGTTCCACCGAAGGAAATGCTTTTCAGTGCGCGGCAACCGTCAAACGCATTCGCGCCGACGGATGTCAAGCCCGCAGGAAGAGAAAGCTCCGCAAGTCCCACGCAAAGCGAGAACGCGCCGTCTCCGATGGCGGTCACACCATCGGGGATCACGATCTTCGTCAAAGCGGAGCAACGGTAAAAGGCGCGGTCGCCGATATTCGTAAGCGACGCGGGGAGCGTGATCTCGCGCAAGCCGTTGCAGAAATAGAACGCCTCGCTTCCAATAGTCTTCACCGTATCGGGAATGGATATCTCCGTCAGATTGCCGCAATAATAGAACGCCTGCGAACCGATCGAGGTGACACCGCTTGGGATCACCGCGCGTTGCAATCGGTTGCAGCTCGCAAATGCGGAGGTACCGATCGAGGTCACGCCCTTCGGGATCTCGATCTCCGTGAGGCTGACGCAACCCGAAAAGGCGCCGTTTCCGATCGAGCTTACACTGCTCGGAAGCGCGATCTCCGTCATAGAGGTGCAACCCGAGAACGCGTACGCGCCAATGGTCTGCACGCTTTTCGGCAGAGATATCACGGTCAGATTTCTGCAAAGGTAAAAGGCTCTCTCCCCGACGGAAGTGATACCGCCGAGCATGGTGATCCGCTTCAAAAACGCGCAGTTATAGAAGGCGTTGTCCGCGATCGAGGTGACGGCGATCCCCTCGTAAGCGGACGGGATCACGATCCATTCGTCCGCGCAGGAGCCCGCTCCGCCGACGGCGTACGTGCCGTCATCCTTAAGGATATAGGAAAGCCCCTCGGAGCAAAGCGGCTCGATCTCCTCTTCGACGTTCTCTCCGCAGAGAGAGCAATCTCCGTGGCGCGCGCCGGAAACGCCGAGCGCAGGCTCTTTATCGATCGTCCAATCCGCGATCTGATGATTGAGCGCGGGCGCCAATTCTTCGGTACAAACGAGACATCCCTGCGCTTCGGTGCAGGTCGCGGGAGCGCCCGGCGTGTGCGCCGCGGCGGGAATGATCTCTTCATAGCAGGAACGGCAATGCTGTCCCTCCGTGCAGGACGTGAATTCACTCAGACTATGACCGTGCGCAGGCTCCAGAATCTCTTCGCAGACCAGACAAACGGAGCTTTTCAGACAAGTCGCGTCTCCGCTCGGAGAATGTCCCTTGTCGGAAGCCAATTCCTCTCCGCAAAGCGTACAGTACTGTCCCTTCGTGCAGGTGGGCGCTTCGCCCGGCACGTGAGAAAGCGGTCCGGAAAGCTCCTCGTTGCAAAGCGAGCAATAACTTCCCGCAGAGCAGGTGGCGGGCACGACCTTGTGTCCACTGCGCTCCATCACGAATCCGCACAAAACGCAGGTCTGATCCTCCGTGCAGGTCGCGGGAGCGCCTGCCACGTGGCTTTCGGGCGCGAGCTTCTGATTGCAAACGAGACAAAATTGCGCCTTTTCGCAGGTAGCGGGATCACCCGGCGTATGTCCAAGCGCGACCGCAAGCTCATATCCGCAGATCTCGCATTTCTGTCCGTTTTCGCAATCGGGTTCTTTTCCGGGAACGTGCGCGGAGGCGGGTTTCAACGTCTCTCGGCAAACGGTACAACGCTGATCCTCCGTGCAAGAGACAGAACCCGGCGTGTGTCCGAGCGGTGCGATCACATCGGGCGCAACGAGAACCTCTTTGCAGACGGAGCAATATTTCCATTCCGTCTTTCCCTCTTGCGTGCAGGTCGGCGCAACGGCGGCGCCGAGCGCTTCTCTGTGATCACAGCTTCTCGTCATAAAAAAGACGGCAAGCAAAGCGCCGACGATCAGAAGGATCGAAGCGCCCAATATCAGAAAAAGCTTTGGAAAGCGCTTTTTGCGCGCGCTTCCGTCGTCATCATCCGAAACAATAACCGTTGCCGAAGCCGCGGCGTCCGAGTCCTCGCGCGAATCGATCCGCTCGGAATAATGGTCGATCTGCTCCGCTTGCGTACGGTAAAAAGCGGCCATGGAAGCGTCGGCAAGCGCGACCGCCTTCCGATAGTCCTCGTCCTCCGTCAGACTTTCGGACAAAACGCCGTCGGGAATGGGGATCTTCTTTCCGTCATCGGTCCATTCGTATCTCACGCCGTGCTTTGCCATCAAATGACCCCAATAGACCTCGGCGTTGCGCGGATATCTGCGGATCAGCTCCCCGAAATCCCTCTCCGCCTCGTCGAACTCGTATAAGCGAAGCTTTCGGAACGCCTCCACGAGCGATAGAAGCTCCTCCTCCGAGATCACCTTCGGCTGATACGCGCCGCAAACGGGACATACCCTGCCCCCGCTGCGATACTCCGTATCACTTCCGCAATGATTGCATATATTTGAATTCATCTTATTCTCCTTGAAAGCAAATGAAGTAGTATGCGTCTGTCTCATTTTAGCACAAAAAGAGCTTCTTGTCAACAGAAACGAACTCGAAGGGCGATCTGCGATCGCCCTCTTGCCGTCCGTGTCGCGAAGCAGCACAACTCTTCACTCTTTATTACCCCTTGCCTTCCCCCCCGGGTAAGGCAAACAAACAAAAACAGCGCCTTGACAACGGATCTCTCCGTTATCGTGGCGCCGTTTACAAACTCAAAGTCCGCGAAGCAGCTTCGTTTTCAGAATAGCAGCCTGCGTTTTTCCGTCCGTGATCTCGCCGTCGAGAATCATGCGGACGACCTCGTCGAGAGGAACCTTGACGATATCGAGAAATTCATCCTCGTCGAGATCCTGCTCGCCCTTTTTGAGTCCCTCCGCGATATACATACGGATATTCTCGCTGAGGATCGCGGGGGAAGGATAAAAGTCACCGATACAAGTGAAGGTTTCCGCCGTGTAGCCCGTTTCCTCGCGAAGCTCACGCTTCGCCGCCTCGAGATGATCGAATTCATCCTTGTCCAATTTGCCCGCGGGAATCTCCCAGAGAACCTTTCCGAACGGATAGCGGAACTGGCGCTCCATGATGACCTCGCCGTTTTCGGTCAGCGGAACGACGCAGACCGCGCCGTGATGCAAGCATACCTCTCGCGTTGCTCTCGCGCCGTTGGGGATCACGACCGTGTCGCGCACGAGATGAACGATCACGCCGTCAAAAATTTCTTCTCTGTCAACCTGGATCTCTTTCAATTCATCGTAAAGATCTTTTGTATTTTCCATAAATATCCTCTTTCCGTATATTTGAATATACCGGTTTCTATTTTATGTCAAGATGACGAAATCGGCAGAGAGATATTCCCTGCCGATAAAAGTCTTGTTAAAACGCCATTCTTCCCCACGAGGGCTCGCAGGCTTCAAACGGCTCGAGGCCGAGGATCTCTCTGGCTCTCTTGATATAATAGATATAGTTTTCGAGCGGCGTTCCGTTCGGGATTCGATGGTCGAGACTGTATACGATACCGCCCTCGGTCATCAGAGGCTGCATCTTGTATTCGAGCTCGCGGTCGATCTCCTCCTTGGAACGACGGATCACGTGCTTGTCGATGCCGCCGCGGAACGCGATCTTGTGACCGTATTTCTTGCGAAGCTCAACGATATCCATACCGCCCGCGGGCTCGCAGGGGTAGAAGATATTGACACCGCCTTCGATAAAGGCGTCGATGACGGGGTTCATATTGCCGTCGCTGTCCTGACAGAAAAGCTTCGTGCCCGCATCCTTGACAAGCTCCCACGATTTGAGGTAGTAAGGAACGATGAACTCGGAGATGAGATTCGGTCCGATCATGGGGCCGGTCTTGCCCGCCATGTCCTCGTGTACGGAAAGCTGGTCGATCGTCAGCTTCTTCGAGATCTGCGAAAGCACTCTGACGTTGGTCTCGGAGATCGTGTTCAGAATGTCCTCGATCAGCTCGGGGTCCTCGTAGAATGCGATACAGCAGTTTTCCTCACCCATCAGCTCGCGCAGAATGTCGAAGCCGCCGAGGATCTCGGATTTGATCACAACACCCTCGTCCTGCAGACGCTTTGCCTTTTCGATCTCATCGTCGGAAATACGGCATGGATCGTATTCGAACATATGCTTGATCTTCATCCAATCGTCCATCGTTTCCACGGGGTAGGATTCGGGGAGCGGAATGGTGGAGGTTCTCTTGTCCATGCGGACTCTTCTGCCGTAATGGTCGATGCCGACGTAACGGGTGTCGGTATTCTCGATCACGATATCCTTGGGACGATGAACGGAATCGAGATTGCCGAGATTATAGTAAGGAACGTAGTCGAAGGCGAAGCCGCGCATGGCGATCATATCCTCCGTCGCGCCCTGTTTACGCCATTCATCCGGAAGTCCGACGATCGGTCCGAACAGCTCGGAAAACATCGGTCGCTTCGGATGGTTGTACGTCATCAGATCGACGTACTCTCTGTTCGTCCACTTCATGTCGATTTTCGTCCTTATGCGAAGAGAGCTGCCGCTGCTTCTGCTGCGGAAGCGGCATCAGAGGTATAAACGTCAGCGCCGATCTCGGTCTTGTAAGCGTCGGTGATGGGCGCGCCGCCGATCATGATCTTGATTTCGTCGCGGATGCCCTCTGCCTTGCAGAGATCAACGACGTTCTTCATTTCAGCCATGGTAGTGGTGAGAAGCGCGGAGCAAGCGATAACGCCGGCGCCGTTTTCCTTTGCAGCGGCAACGAAAGCTTCGGGAGCTACGTCAACGCCGAGGTCGATGACCTCGAGTCCGTGGCCTTCCATCATCATCTTGACGAGGTTCTTACCGATATCGTGCAT